>CAYWDD010000046.1:0-8521 GCA_964456935.1 uncultured Faecalibacterium sp.
AAAAAGCATTCCAAAATCAGCTTGAGGGAAAGGGCTTTTCACTCGTTGAGGTACTCTCAACCTGTCCGACAAACTGGGGAATGACGCCTCAAAACGCACTTAACTGGGTTGACGAAAAAATGATACCTTATTATCCTCTCGGAGTTTATAAGGATATCTATGCTAAGGAGGAAACAAAATGAGCAAGACCTGTAATCTTCTTTTCGCCGGATTCGGCGGTCAGGGAATCCTCTTTGCGGGAAAATTCCTTGCATATAAAGGACTTATCGAGTCAAAACAGGTAAGCTGGCTTCCGTCATACGGACCTGAAATGCGTGGCGGAACGGCTAACTGCTCGGTCATCGTCAGCGACGCACCGATAGGCTCGCCTATAGTTGACAACCCCGATGTATTGGTAGCTATGAATCTGCCCTCACTTGATAAGTACGAGGACAGTGTTGTAAGCGGAGGAAAGATATTCGTCGATTCCACACTTATTTCAAGAAAAGTCAAGAGAGATGACGTGGACGTTTACTACATACCGGCAACACAGATAGCAGACGATAACAATATGAAAACACTTGCCAACATGATAATCACAGGCAAAGTTTTGAAAGAGGTTGACGGCTTTTCAACCGACAACTTGGAGGCAGCTCTTAAAAAGGTAGTTTCGGCTCGTCACCAAGATTTATTTGACGTGAACGTTAAAGCAATACAGGCAGGCTATGACTATGAAGGCTGATAAGATGAGAGTTGCCGCTGTTCAGCTTGATATGAAGTTTTGCGATGTCGAATATAACTTTGAACACGCAGAAAAGCTGATAAGACAGACTTGCTTAAATGATAAACCCGATGTAATAGTCTTGCCCGAAACATGGACGACAGGATATTACCCTAAGCAGTCACTTCACTCGTACTGCGACAAAGACGGAGAAAAGCTTAAAGCGAAGTTTTCTTCTTTGTCAAAAGAGCTTAACGTAAATATAGTAGCAGGCAGTACAGCGACACTCAAAGACGGCAAAGCATACAACACGGCATACATCTTTTCAAGAAACGGTGACTGCATAGCGGAATATGATAAGACGCATCTTTTCACCCCGATGAACGAGGACGAATATTTTGAGTTCGGAGATCATGTATGTACGTTTGAACTTGACGGAATAAAGTGCGGAATCATCATTTGTTATGACGTTCGTTTTCCCGAACTTACAAGAACTCTCGCACTTGAGGGAATACAAATGCTCTTTGTCGTATCGCAGTGGCCCGACAAAAGAATACCGCATCTTGAAGTGCTGACGCAGGCAAGGGCTATAGAAAATCAGATGTTCGTTGTCTGCTGTAATTCCTGCGGAAAAGCCGACGGCACTGTTTTCGGAGGCTCATCACAGACGGTAGATCCACTTGGAAATATCATTGCAAAGGCAGGCACGCAAGAAGAAACTCTGATAGCCGACTGCGATTTTACTGCTATCAGAGAGATAAGAGAATCAATAAACGTTTTCAAGGACAGAAAAACAGAAATTTACAATATTTGAAATGAGGTTAAAATTATGAAGTACGAATTTCCGGTAACAAGAACAACACATCCCAAGGAGAAACCCGATCAGAAACAACTCGGTTTCGGCAAATATTTCACAGATCATATGTTCACAATGGACTACGATGAAGGTCAGGGCTGGCATGACGGCAAGATCGTTCCTCATGAAAAGATACTCATTGAGCCTGCATCATGCGTTCTCCACTACGCTCAGATGGTATTTGAGGGCATGAAAGCTTACAAGACACCGAACGGTGAGATCCAGCTTTTCAGACCTGATCAAAACGCACAGCGTATCAACAGAACCAACGACCGTATGTGTATTCCCCATATTGACGAGGACTTGTTTGTTGAGGCTGTTCGTCAGCTTATCAAGGTCGATATCGACTGGGTTCCCTCAGAGCCGGGTACTGCACTTTATGTAAGACCGTTCATCTTTGCAGATGAAGTTTCGTTCAGCGTTCTTCCCTCAAAACACTATCACTTCATGGTAATTCTTTGCCCCGTAGGTGCTTACTATGCATCAAATGACGGTGGACTTACGACAACCAGAATTTTCGTTGAGGACGAGTATATCAGAGCAGCAGTCGGTGGTACAGGTTATGCTAAGTGCGGCGGCAACTATGCAGGCGGTATGAAAGCCTCTATGAAGGCAATGGAACATCAGTGCAAGGACGTTCTTTGGCTTGATGCGAAAGAGCATAAGTATGTAGAAGAAATCGGCACTTCAAACGCATTCTTCATGATAGGCGATGAAGTTATCACAGCACCTTTAGCGGGAACTATTCTTCCGGGTATCACAAGAAATTCTGTAATCCAACTTCTTAAAAAGTGGGGAGTTAAGGTTTCCGAGAGAAAGCTTTCCATAGAAGAAGTTGTCGAGGCATCAAAGAACGGTACACTTAAGGAAGTCTTTGCAAGCGGAACAGCAGCCGTAATTTCACCGATAGGCTGGTTGTACTATATGAATGAGGAGCATCAGGTAGCAGACGGAAAGGTCGGCCCTGTGGCACAGAAACTTTACGACACACTCTACGGAATCCAGACCGGCAAGGTTGAGGACGACATGGGCTGGACTGTAAAGATCTGATTTGATTGCGAAATGATAATAGACGCACATTGTCACATATACCCCGACAAAATAGCCGAAAAAGCCGCCCACAGTACGGGAGCGTTTTATGACCTGCCGATGAAATATGACGGAAAAGTTTCCACCTTGCTTGAATGCGGCGAAAAGGCCGGTGTTGATAAATATATTGTACAATCGGTCGCTACTACACCGAAACAGGTATCGTCGATAAACCGTTTCATCGCAGATACAGTTAAAATGTACCCCGAAAAAATGATCGGTTTGGGAACACTTCACCCCGACAGCGAAGATATCGAAGGCGACGTAAATCAGCTTATGGCTCTCGGACTTCACGGAGTAAAGCTTCACCCCGATATACAAAAATTCAAGCTCGATGACTACAGATGCCTGAAAATATACGAGCTTTGCGAAAAGCACCGACTTCCGATACTTATTCACACAGGTGACAGCCGTTACGATTATTCAAATCCCAACAGACTGATACCGATACTTGAGATTTATACCGAACTTACCGTTATCGGAGCGCATTTCGGAGGTTGGTCGATTTGGAACGAGGCATCAAAAAAGCTGTGCGGCTTTGAAAATTTCTATGTTGACTGCTCATCGTCATTTTATATGCTTGACGATGAAACTATCAAAGAGATAATTTCACGCTATACACCCGACAGAGTGCTTTTCGGGACAGATTATCCGATGTGGGACCCTGCCGAAGAACTTGAAAGATTGCATTCGCTCGGTTTAAGTCGGGAGGATATAGAAAAAATCGAATACAAGAACGCACTCAAAGCATATTCAATAGCGGATTGAGATAGGGTTGATAGCAGACCATCATACCCACCACAAACTTCAACAGCGGACAAGTTTCAAAGAAACTTGTCCGCTGCCTTATCTTTTAGCCTATTAAATAACAAATCAATTACATATAAATTATAACAAGTCCGACCATCATGCCTATTACGGCTGACATTGCCGGCATCTTTGACTTCCACATAAGGAAAGCCTCCGGTAAAAGCTCACCCATTACAACATAGAGCATCGCACCGCTTGCAAAACTTAAAGAAAGCAAGAGCATAAGCTCGCTTACCATTCCCACACAATATCCTATCAATGCACCGATTATCGTCGGAGCGCCGCTTAACGCTGTTATGAAAATTGCGTGCGATTTCTTGTCACCGCCTGCTATGAGCGGAACTGATACCGCCATGCCTTCGGGTATGTTGTGTAAGCCGATGACAAGCGCCATTATAAATCCACTGCCTGACAATATTTCCGTACTGTCTTTGGCGTACGACGCACCGATAACTATTCCCTCGGGAAGATTGTGTAAGGCTATCGCAAAAGCCATGACTACACCGGCTATGAATAAACCTGACTTTTTCTCTCTGTGCTGATTGAGGTGGTCACTGTGAATCAGTTCTTCCAAGTCGTCAGCTGTTTTCGGGTGTTCCTTGTCGTTGACGTGAGGCACTTCCTTTTGAGTGTGCCTGTCTATGATATAGTTGAGAAGATAAATAACGGCATATCCGACACCGACAGCAAGAATAACTTCAAGTACACCGGACTTTCCTCTGACAAGTCCGAGTTCAAGTGCCTCTTGAAGAAGATCCAGACAAACAACACTAAGCATTACTCCGGCCGCAAAGCTCAAAAGTAAGCTGACTATTTTCTGCGAATCTTTTCTAAATGAAGCACCTATGACACCGCCGAGTCCTGTTCCGCCGATACCCGAAACCGCAGTGACGAGTGCAATTTTCAGAAGAATGTTCATGTACGTTACACCTCTATTGCTACTACGTCCTCATCTTCCTCGAGAAGATAGCTCAAATTTTCGACTCTTTCCTCTCTCGGAACTTTTATCGCTAAATTAACTGTGTAGGTATCGTCCTTGTTTCTCTTGACACGCTGGTTGACGACTTCTATCTGATGTTCGTCAAGACACGCTATCAGCCTTTTCATTGTATCCGATTGACCTGATTTAAGTGTTACTTTTATATAGGTGTTTAATGCGCCCTCAATGTTTCCTGCGTACTTGTGAAGATATATTTGAACCAATATAATAAGTACGGTCGAGAAAACTCCGACTAAAACCATTCCTCCGCCTACAGCAAGTCCGACACCCGAAGTTGCCCAAATGCCTGCCGCAGTTGTGAGTCCTTTAATTGAGGTGTCCTTAACGAAAATAACACCTGCACCTAAAAAGCTGACGCCTGTTATAACATTTGCCGCAATACGGGATGCATCAAATGATGCACTGTCGTAAAAAGCGTATTTAGATACTATCATCATCAGTGCAGAACCTATCGCAACGATAAGATGAGTTCGTATTCCTGCCTCTTTCTGTCTTTTACTTCTTTCAATGCCGATAGCCGCACCGCAGGCTGCCGAAACCATTATTCTGATTATGTATATCAAATCATCGGGCAAAGAAGATGAAAAGTTTTCAAAACTTTCAATAAAATTTTGTATGGCAAGCTCCATAATCGTTCCTCCTTAAGAATTTCATAAAACAAAAGCAATCACAGCCGAGGCTGTGACTTCCTAAACTTTTTATTAAATCAATTTTATCACAGAAATTATAAAATGTCAATAAAAACAAACAAAAAATATAGGGAATGAGCAAAAAATATATAGAAACAGTAGAAATTTACAGAAAAAATTTAAAATAGGTCTTTCATATTCCGAGATATTATAGTATAATAAAAGTCGGAATTTGTTTCAATGCTCATTATCCAATGAAAGGACGAATAAACATGATTAAAAACAGAGTAAAGCTTACTATCGGCGGAGCTGAATACGCCATAATAACAGAGGACGATGTAAATTACGTCACAGAACTCGGCGCACAGCTTGATGAGGCACTTTCTAATATAATGAAAGAGAATCCGCATATTTCAACAACACAGGCTGCTGTCCTTCTTGCACTTGACTATGCAGACGAGTTCAAAAAGGCAAACATTACAGCCGATAACCTTCGCTCACAGATAAAGGACTACCTTGACGATGCCGCAAGTGCAAAGAGTAAGGCTGACTGGGCAAGACACGAGGCAGAAAACGCAAAGAGAGAGCTTGAGGCATCAAAGCTTGAAATTGACAGACTCAACATTCAGATTCGCTCACTTCTCGAACAGATGAACTTCGGCGGAAATTCAAAGAGCGGAAAATAAGATATGGCTATAGAGATATTGTCACCTGCCGGAAGTTTTGAGGCTTTGGTAGCCGGAATACGCTGCGGTGCTAACGCTGTCTATCTCGGAACAAAAGCTTTCAACGCAAGACGTAATGCAGGTAATTTTGACTATGATGAGCTGAATGAGGCTGTCAGCTATGCACACGCAAGACAGGCTGACGTTCACGTCACGCTCAACACCTTAGTTTCGGACAATGAACTCGCTGATGCTGTAAACACTGTTAAGCACATTTGCAATTCAAGTGCAGATGTGCTTATTTTACAGGATCTCGGCGCAGCATACATTGCGAAAACTTCAGCACCCGACATCAAGCGACACGCATCTACACAGACTTCCGTTCAAACGTCTTACGGTGTTAATCTGATGAGTGAGCTTGGATTTACACGGGTGGTATTGCCTCGTGAAACGAGTTTGAAAGAACTTGAAAATATCAGAAAGAAAACGACTGCCGAACTTGAATGTTTTGTACACGGAGCGTTATGCATGAGTGTGTCGGGTCAGTGCTATTTAAGTGCCATGCTCGGTTCAAGGAGCGGTAACAGGGGACTGTGCGCTCAACCGTGCAGGCTGCCGTTTTCTGTCGAAAACGGTACAGGTCACGACCTTTCTTTAAAAGACACCTCTCTTATATCGGAGATATTACAGCTTGAAAAAGCAGGTGCTTGCTCTGTTAAAATCGAGGGCAGAATGAAACGTCCCGAATATGTTGCAGCTGCGACAAAGTCGTGCAAATGTGCCGTAAACGGAGAAACAAACGATGAAGTGAATAATGCACTCAGAGCGGTGTTTTCACGTTCGGGCTTTACAAAAGGTTATCTTGAGGGAAAACTATCCCGTGATATGTTCGGCATAAGATTGAAAGATGACGTGACAGCGGCAAAATCCGTCTTGCCTATGCTCGAACGACTCTACGATAAGGAACAGCCGCTTGTACCTGTTGACTTTTATCTGAGCGTGATAGAAAACGAAACGGTTACTCTTTCGGGTTCAGCCATGGGTAAAAGCTATTTTGCCGACAGCGGTGTGATTCCCGAAAAGGCACTCAACAAACCAATGACAGCCGATGTGTTGAAACAGAGAATATCAAAGTGCGGAGGCACTCCGTTTTACGCAAACGATGTCGAAATCGACCTTGATGAAGGACTTATCGTGCCGTCAAGCGTTATAAACGCATTAAGACGTGAAGTGCTTGACAACCTTCTTAAAAAGCTCGGTGAAAGAAAACTGAAACAATTTATACCTATGGATTTGTCTTATTCGGAACACAATTGTGAAAAAACTAAGCTTTATATAAGGCTTGCCGACATATCGCAGTTGCCCGATGACCTTTCCGAAATTGACACGGTTTACCTGCCGATAAACACGGATATCGACAAACTTAAAGAGCTGAACGGCAAAGTCAGAGTCGGAGTCGAAATCCCACGAGGAATTTTCGGCACAGCTGACAAAGTGTTCGCACGACTCAAAGAACTCAAAGAAAACGGCTTAACACTTGCCTATGCGACAAATCTTGACGGCTTGGCAATGGCAAGAGAGCTTTCAATGGAGATTCATACAGGATTCACGCTTAACATATTCAACACACTTTCCTTAAACGAACTCGAAAAGCTCGGTGTCAGTGAGGCAACCGTATCGGTTGAACTGACATTACAGCAGATTAAAAAGCTTGGCGGAAACATAAAACGTGGCATCATAGCTTACGGCAACATACCGCTTATGCTTACTCGTAACTGTCCCATTCGGAACGGAAAAACTTGTGATAAATGTAAAAGCAACTCATATCTTACAGACAGAATGGGTGTAAAATTCCCTGTTGTTTGTTCAAACGGTTGTAGTGAACTTCTAAATTCACGACCGATATATCTTGCTGACAGACTCAGAGAAATAGAGAATGTAGATTTCATTACACTATATTTCACAAAAGAAAATGCAGAGCAAGTCAGAAGAACGGTTGACTCTTACTTAAACTCGGAAAAGCCGCAGGGCGAATTTACCCGTGGGCTTTATTATAGGGGAGTGGAGTAATGAGATAGCCCGGGTGGGGTGCCGGGGTGCGCAGCAGGGCGGCATCGCCCGAACAAGCACACCTGCGGGCAGGTGTGCTTGTTCGGGCTGAAAAGGTTCGATTTACATCGGACTTTAAAAAGTGCAACCAACCGGTTCTTCAGCGATGAAATCGGCATTCCCACCGACTGCGTCGGTGGGAGTACACGATTTCATCGCTTTACTATCGCCTTCTACAGCCTTCAAATCTCTTCTCACCGCACGTCACAGCAGCGGGGCGGTATGCCGTGCTTTCTCACTTCGTTCGAACGCACGTTATCCCGCCTTTACGCTCCGCAGCCGCCTGCGGCGGCCGCTCCGCTCCTATCGCTACACCCAAAAATTCAGCAAATTCTAGACATTTTTAATAAAATTTCATTAAAACTGTTTACTTTTTTGTTTAAATATGCTATTATAATGACACAAGGAGGTAATAACCTCGATAATCGGGGTTTAATATATATATAAAGGAGATGTCGTTATGAAAGTAACAGTAATCGGCAAAAAATGTACACCCAGAGATTCCTTCATCGAGAGAGCTGAAAAAAAGCTGTCAAAAATTGATAAGTTTTTCGGCGACGATGCAATAGCCAAGGTGACGGCAAAGGTTGAAAAAAACGCCAAAATTGTCGAAGTTACGATCAATCATAACGGAGTTATTTTCAGAGCACAGGAAAGATCCGA
>CAYWDD010000047.1:0-8504 GCA_964456935.1 uncultured Faecalibacterium sp.
GACAAAAATCTATCCTTAAAAAACTGCTTTGCACCCAAAACGCAACAGTTTGCGTACAATCGGGCATTTCTTTGCCGCAGGAATACTGTCGTATTTCAAGGCAAAAAATGTTCGAGGGTGCGTAAAATGTTGTGTTTAGGGCGTATTGGGTTCGAATGTTTCATGCCTAAGCATTACGAACGCCCCCGCACCGACAACAGCAATTGCATATACACAATATCCGCAACCTGCTATAGCTTTTTGTTTTTTGATTTTTGATTCCTTTGTATTGCCGATGTCAAAATAATATTGAGCTTTATGTTCAGTACCGTTTTCGTCAACATAATAATTTCCATTGACACCGAACTGATCGTTCAATGTTTTAACTTCTTGCGTTGCGTATTGCCACGCAACAACTGCACCAATCACTAAAAGAACAGCACAAACGATACTTACAACTTTTTTCACTATCTTCACCCCCTTGCTGATCTAGTAATAAAATATCCGTTTAAATATAACGAGATATACTACACAATTAAGATAAAACAATACTGAGTTTTTTCGTTATAATTTTACTACTAAACTTATTAAAAGTCAATGCTTTTTCGTATATAATATAACGAAAAAGGGAAGTGATGATTTGACAGTTTTAGAACGCATTTTACAGCTTAGAAATGAGAGAGGTTGGAGCGAATACCGTTTATCCGAGGAATCGGGTATAGCACAAACAACTATTTCTTCGTGGTTTAACAAAAATGTTTATCCGTCAATTCCCTCGTTAGAAAAAATCTGTAACGCTTATAACATATCAATGAGTCAATTCTTTAATTTTGATAATGAAGCAGTGTGCTTAACAGATAATCAGAAAACCCTGCTAAATAACTGGAACAGACTAAGCTTAGAACAGCAAAACGCACTTCTCGAACTTATCAAAGCTATTTGAGGAAATATACCTTATTACACTCATACACAAAGTTGATTTTTTGCAGTCGATTATTCGGCTGCGTTTTTGTTTCCCCTTAAATCAACATTCTTAATACTATCCATATTGACGAATTGACCGAAATGTGATACCATATCATCATATTACAGTGCATATTGCACAAAATTCTTTTATAAGGAGAAAGCTATGCAAGACAACAATTTAACTCACGGCATCAAATTCAAAGAAAAGCTCGGTTACGCTATGGGTGATATGGGCGGTTTGCTCACGTTTTCACTCATCGGTGCTTTCCAAAACAAATTCTACACCGACGTTTTAGGCATAAGCCCTGCTAAGATAGCGGTTCTTATCCTTGTCGCAAGACTTTGGGACGCTGTAAACGACCCGATGTGGGGCGCATTCATTGATTCGAGAAAACCCACCAAGTACGGTAAATTCAGACCCTATATTTTAGGATTTTCTATCCCCTTGGCAGTTTCGGCTGTCTTAATGTTCACCGTCATTCCGAACTTAAGCGAGGCTAAGTATCTTCTCTTTGCCTACATAACCTATATCGCATACGGTATGTTCTATACCACTGTCAACATTCCTTACGGTTCGCTTGCGTCTGTCATTACCGACGACGAGAAGGAACGTTCGACTCTTTCCATGTGGCGTTCGGTCGGCGCAGGTGTCGGCGGTGTACCGGGAACGATTATTCTTCCGCTTATAGTTTATAACACCACAACAAACGAGGCAGGCGTTAAGATTCAGACTCTTGACAGCACTAAGCTTACAATATGCGTTGCTGTTCTTGCAGCTATTTCCATCGTAGTTTACTACTTCCACTTTAAGCTTACAAAAGAGCGTGTTGCTCCGGCAAAGAGCGAACAGAAGTACAACGTTTTCAGAACTATAGTAGACCTTGCAAAGAACCGAGCATTCATTTGCCTTTGCCTTGCAGGTATGCTCCTTATCGCATTCCAGTTCTATTATCAGTCAACGTACACATACCTCTTTGCAGACTACTATCACAACGCAGGTCTTTACTCGCTGATAACGATTTTCACATACATACCCATGGGTATTTTGCTGTTCTTTACTAACAAGCTTATCGACAAGTTCGGCAAGAAAGAGCTTTGTGCCGCAGGTTTGGCATTCTCGGCTGTAGCAAGTTTCATTCTTTACTTTATAAAGACAGATAATCCTTACGTTTTTCTTATATTCGTTTTTCTTTCGGGATTCGGTCAGACTTTCTTCACTTTGGAAGTTTGGGCTTTGGTAATGGACGTTATCGACTATCATGAACTGCGTACACACCGCCGTGAAGAGGGAACGGCTTATGCGTTCTTCTCATTTGCAAGAAAGCTCGGTCAGACTCTTGCAGGTGTCGGACTCAACGCACTTCTCGCTCTCATTCACTATGACAGCACAGCGGCTGCTAACGGTCAGGAATTATCTCAAGAGGTACAATCAAAGCTTTACGATATATCAACGCTTGTGCCTGCTATCGCACTGGCTTTAATGGCGATAATTCTCGCTTTCGGCTACAATCTTTCAAAGAAAAAGTTGCCCGAAATAAGAGATGAACTTGCTAAACTCAGACAGGCAGAGGTATAAAAACCTAAACGCTCCGCCCTTTCACGGGCGGAGCAAAGTATTAGTGAGAATGCAAAAGGAGATTTCACATGAATTATACAGAACTTGACACACCTTGCGGAAAGGTGAAAGGAATAAGCAATGAAACGTATGACGAGTTTCGTGGGATACGCTATGCGACAGCGGAAAGATTCGACTATCCCAAACAGGTGACGTATTGGAGCGACACATACGATGCGACAAAATTCGGCAACTGTGCCTACCAGCACAGGGCATTCGATGATGATGCAAAGGTCAACGCTTTTTATCACAACGAATTTCGCAAAGGACTTGAATTTACATACGGTGAGGACTGTTTATTTTTAAATATATATACACCAAAAAATGCTAAAAAATGTCCTGTGATCGTCTATATTCACGGCGGCAGTTTTACAGGCGGCAGTGCAAACGAAGGACACATCAGCGGTGTAAAATTTGCAGAAAACGGTGTTATCACCGTCGCGATAAACTATCGTTTGGGAGCGTTCGGTTTTTGCTCTCACCCGAATTTAGCACAAAACGGTGTTTGCGGAAACTACGGACTTTATGACCAGTCTGTCGCTATAAAATGGGTGTATGATAACATCGAATCTTTCGGCGGAGATAAAAACAAGATAACCTTAATGGGTCAAAGTGCGGGAGCGATGAGTGTTGACATTCACTTGTCGAATCCGCTTGTCAAAAGCATGATATCGGGTGCGATAATGATAAGCGGTGTCGGACTTCAAAGACTTGCATTAAAGCCTAAGGCACCCGAAAAGACAGCTGCTTTTTGGGAAAAGATAATGAAAGAGGCAAACATTTCCACTGTGCAGGAACTTAAAATGCTCGACCCCGAAAAGCTCTACAGAGCGTGGGATAATGTGTGTAAAGCATCGAAACTCAGTATATTGGATCAGATGCCCGTATACGACGGTATCATCATTCGCAAGGACGAATTTAACATGAAGAACGTTGTTGACGTACCGACAATAATAAGCGTGACGGCAACGGACATGATGCCTCCGATATTAAACGCACTTATTAAAAAGTGGAGCAAGTACGCAGAGAAAAACTTTAAATCAAAGTGTTACGTTTATCATTTTGACAGACTTCTGCCCGGTGATGACAAAGGAGCATGGCATTCATGCGACCTTTTATATGCTTTTTCGACACTTGATTTTAACTGGCGACCGTTCACCGAACACGACAGAGATATATCGCATCAACTTTCGCAGTCAATTTGTGCTTTCGCCAAAAACGGCAACCCGAACTGTGAGGCTATCCCAGAGTGGAAAAGCGGTTATAAAGAGCCGATGCGTTTTTGCTGAAAGGAGAACTTATGAGCAAATTTAACCATTTATTCAGTGCGGTACAGACAGGTGAAAGCTTTTCCGAATATGTCTGCGACACGAAAAAGGCTCGCATAGATTTCGTTTCGGACAGCTGTGTGCGTGTGGCTATATACGATGAAAAGGACGATATGCTGCCGACATTCTCTGTCTGTCCCGAAAATGCCGAGTTTGACCCGAACGGCAGAAACAGGCTCAGCACCGATGGTTTCGATCTTTGCAAGGCAGAAAGAGAAGAAAAAGAAAACTCTCACATTTTTACACTCCCCTGCGGAATAACTCTCAATGTCGGACTTGAAAACTTCATTTTAAGCTTTTACAAAGACGGGGAAAAGTTATTTTCCGACAGAACACCCTTAGCGTACAACTTGGAAAATGAATTCGGTAAGGGCAGTTTTCACTATGTTTCAAGAGCCGACAACGAAAGAATTTTCGGCTTGGGCGACAAGGGCGGCGACTTAGACAAAGCAGGCAGATCATTCAGAATCGAAACTTCCGACTGCATGGGCTATGACGCTAAAAGCAGTGACCCTCTATACAAACACATTCCGTTTTATATTTGCGAAAACTCAGTCGGCTGTTACGGAATTTTCTATGACACGACCGATACTTCATATTTCGATTTCGGGAAAGAGATAAACAACTACTACGAGCATTTCAAGTATTTCAAGACAGAGGACAACTGCCTTGTCTATTACGTTTTCTTCGGCTCTAAGCTGTCGGTTTTACAGCAGTTTGCACGTCTTTGCGGCAAGCAGGCTTTTCCGCCAAAGTGGAGCTTTGACTACTGTGCAAGCACCATGGCATACACCGATGCCGAGCGTTCGCAGGAAAAAATGAGCGACTTTATTAAAACGCTCAAAGAATATGATATTTCATGCACAGGCTTTTATCTTTCTTCCGGCTACACATCTATCAAAAACAGGCGATACGTCTTTAACTGGAACTATGACAAATTTCCCGACGTTGACGGCTTTGTCAAAGAATTTTCGGACAACGGCATTGAGCTTATACCGAACATAAAGCCTGCGTTTTTAGTCGATCACCCACTTTATGACGAGATAGCAAAGAAAGGCTTATTTGTCAAGAATCCCGATGGTTCGCCTTTCGTTACCGAGTTTTGGGACGGCTTAGGCAGTTACATAGACTTTACTAACAAGGGCGGTTTTGATTTTTGGTCGGGCAAGGTCAAAGAGGCACTCTTAGATCACGGCATTACCGCAACGTGGAATGACAACAATGAATTTGACATAAAAGACACCGATGCTGTAGCAGTCGGCTTTGGCAAGGAAATCAAAGCTCACAGAATAAGACCGACTTTATCGTACCTCATGGTGGGTTCATCTTATAAAGCACAGACCGAGATGCGACCCGATATACGTCCGTTTTTATCGACAAGAAGCGGTGGAATCGGTCTTAGGCGATACGCTCAGACGTGGTCTGGCGACAACAGAACTGAGTTTAAAGATCTTCGCTACTGTCACAACATAGGTCTTACAATGTCCATGTCGGGCTTATATTTCTACGGTCACGATCTCGGTGGTTTCAGCGGAGATATGCCGTCATGTGAGCTTTTACTTCGCTGGCTACAGCACGGCATTTTCGAGCCGAGGCTCACTGTTCACTCATGGAATTCCGACGGCTCTGCGACTATGCCTTGGAGCTATCCCGAGGTCATTGATTCCGTTCGCACTTTATTTGCCCAGAGGAAACAGCTTTTACCGTATATGTACAGTTGTGCGTACAAGTCGGTCGAAAACGATGAGCCGATGAACTCTCCGACTTTCCTCTACTTCGATGATGAAAAGCTTTACAAAAATACGGATTCCATGCTTTTAGGCAAGGACGTTCTCGTTTTCTTCGCTTTCGATGAGGGCGAAAACCGAGTGCAGGCTTATCTTCCGAAAGGTGCTGACTGGTACTTAAACGGAAGGCTTTATCACGGTGGCGAAACGGTAGATTTAACGATAAAACCAACGGACAAGATGCCGTTCTTTGTACGGGCAGGCTGTGTTCTTCCCGAGGACATCGGCAGATACGGATTCAGAAATGACGAAAAGCTTGTTTTCACGGTATATCCGACAGAAAACAGCGAATTTGAAAGCGAATTTTTCTCCGATGACGGCATAGGCTACGGCTATCTCGACAACGACTGCGTTAAACTTAAATTCAAGGTCAGATGCGACAAAGATGTCGTTACGGTAAGATATGAAAACCTCGGAAAACAAAAGATAAAGCCGACTATACGACTTTATGAGGGCTGCAAAAAGAGGTTAGAGGTTGAGTAGGAAGTTGGCTGATCCGGGTGGGGTGCCGGGGCGGAGGGGCGGCAAGCGGCGGCATCGTGCATTCCCTTGCGGAATGCCGATGCCGCCGCTGAAGAGGTCGGTGCAGCACAAAGCCGAAAGTGACAGCGAATTGTCAGTTTCTATCGGCACGGGGCTACGCCCCGTGCCTCGCCGCCCTGCTTCGCACCCCGGCACCCCACCCGCCTTCCACAACACCTTGACATCGCACCGGATTGGTGCTAATATTTATCCATAAAGATTCCGGAGGATATAACAATGAAAACCATATTTAAAAATTGCACTTTGCTTGACGGCACAGAAAACATGACCGCAAAAGCCAATGTTGATGTCGCTGTTGAAAACGGAAAAATAGTCGAAATCGGCTCACTTGAAACCAAAGGCTGTGAAGTCATCGACCTTAGCGGAAAATACCTCATGCCGGGTCTTATCAACCTGCACGTCCACCTTCCGGCAGGCGGAAAGCCCCAAAACAAGCCGATGAAAGCCGACCTTTTGGCAAAAATCGCACTCTCGACCGCATTGATGAGAAAGGTCGCATTAGGCCTTTGCCACGGCTACGCAATGCAAGGTCTTATGTCCGGTGTAACCACAGTAAGAGCTGTCGGCGGTCTTGGAAATCTCGATACCAAGCTTAGAGATAAAATCAACAGCGGTAACCTCGAAGGACCGAGAATCCTTGCCGCAAACTATGCTATCGGTGTGCCCAACGGTCACATGGTCGGCTCGGTTACAAGACCTGCCGAAAGCATTGATGCCGCTGTGGAAATGGTCGAAGATCTCGCATCACAGGGAGTTGACCTTATAAAGCTTATGATAACAGGCGGTGTCATGGACGCTAAAGTTAAAGGCGAGCCCGGTGTTCTTATGATGAAACCCGACATGATCAAAGCCTGCTGTGATACGGCACACAAGCACGGTCTTAAGGTTGCCGCTCACGTTCAAAGCCCCGACGGTGTTCGTGCGGCAGTTCAAAACGGTGTTGACACTATCGAACACGGTTCAACGCTTTCAGAGAAAGAAATAGCCGTTTTCAAAGATCACGGAGCGGCACTCATTTGTACTCTTTCACCTGCAATGCCCATGGCAAGATTTGAGCGTGAAACTCTCGGAATTTCCGAGGCAGTACAGTATAACTCGAATCTTGTGTACAACAACATGGTCTTAGGCTCAAAGGCGGCACTTGAACACGGTGTTCCCGTCGGCTTGGGAACTGATACAGGCTGTCCTTACACAACACATTACAATATGTGGAGAGAACTTCACTATTTCACCCGTGACGTTGGTGTAACACCTGAGTTTGCCTTATATACAGCTACTCTCGGCAATGCAAAAATAGCTCAGATCGACAGCGAAACAGGTAGCATAGAAGTCGGAAAATCAGCTGATTTCCTCATTTCAAACTCCGATCCGCTCAAAGATTTCCGCTCACTTTCACAGCCTTACATGGTTGTTGCAAGGGGCAAAGTTTACAAAGAGCCGAAAATCAAGAAGTATGAGAAAACGGACTTCGAGCTTGACAAGTATTACAACTAAAGATAAAAAAACGACGTATCGAAATGATACGTCGTTTTAATTTTCAGGTGTGAAATTAAATTACTTAAGTGTAACCTTTGCACCAACTTCTTCAAGCTTAGCCTTAGCTGCTTCTGCATCTTCCTTGCTCATAGCTTCCTTGAGTACCTTCGGTGCGCCGTCAACAGCTGCCTTAGCGTCAGCAAGACCGAGACCTGTGATCTCACGAACAGCCTTGATAACCTTGATCTTCTCTGAACCGATCTCTGTAAGCTCGAGGTCGAACTCTGTCTTTTCTTCAGCTGCTGCGCCTGCCTCAGCTGCCGGACCTGCTGCTACAACTGCTGCTGCAGCTGAAACGCCAAACTCTTCCTCAACAGCGTGTACAAGCTCTGAAAGCTCAAGAACTGTGAGAACCTTTAATTCTTCAATAATAGCAGTAATTTTCTCTGATGCCATGATAATTTACCTCCGATAAATGTAAATTTTAAAATTAAATTTTTGCAGCGATTATTCAGCTGCTTCTTCTGCCGGTGCCTCTGCTGCTTCTTCAGCTACAGCCTCACCGCTCTTATCAACGATAGCCTGAACAGCTCTTGCGAATGATGCGATGGGAGCGTTGAACGCACCGAGAACATTTGCAAGAAGAATCTCTCTTGACGGAAGTTTTGCAAGACCTGTGATCTTGTCGATATCGATAACTTCGTTATCAAGGAAACCGTTCTTTATCGTGAAATTCTTGTTTGTGTCTGCGTACTTGCAGAGTATACGTGCTGCTGCAACATAGTCATCTGCACTTGTTGCGATAGCGGT
>CAYWDD010000048.1:0-4579 GCA_964456935.1 uncultured Faecalibacterium sp.
TGCTTTAAGCTGTATATTTTTGACAATCGGCACAAATTCGTTCTTGACGTATTCTTCTTCCGAAAGGTCGTTGCTATCCTGACACCAATCTATTATCCCATTGATAAAGGCGGCAGTTGTCTTTCCGTCGTCTTTTCTTTGCTCTAAACCGAGCTTAAAGATTTTCATTGCAGTTTGGTTTAAGTTTTCCTTTATCGCTGTAGCTACAATGTGATCCAGTTCATATGAAGGTTTAGCGTTTACATTTATGACTTTTTCGGTAAATTCGGGGTACTTATCCATGTAATGAACAAGCTGTTTTATATATTCGTTCGGAAATTCGTAATCAAGTTCATCAATAATTTCATATATAAGTGTTTCGAGAGAATCACCGTACTTATCATACGGAATAAACGTATCAAGACACCACTCCCATATTTTAAATGAAAGCTCTACGTCATATTCTGCAATTTCGGTCAGTGCCTCACAAAAGGAAACTTCAGCCTCTTCGTCCTCATCGGGCAAATCTACGGGTATATCAAAATTATCCTTTATGGCTTGTGCATATAAAAACTCACCGTCAGCCGTGAGATAGTTTGCGGCTGTTATTTTGTCAGCATTTTCGAGTATGAATCTGCACCGCTCTTTTAACCTTTTTTCGTACCCATCGTCGGTGCAAATATGTTTGGTTTCAAGTTCCAGTGCCGCCTTGTAACGTCTTTTGTTCGGAAAATCTTCCTCTTTTAACTCTTCCTCGTTATCGGGTTCACTGCCTTTGAACATAAGTGTAAATTCAATATCGCCTTTAATCTTTTGAATTTCTTTTTCCGTTTTGACATAGAGTAAAAAAATGTCCTCCGAGTCGTAAAGATTCGGGTCAACCCCATAGGTGTTCAAGTTAGCGTATTTCTCTCTCCATTTACCTCGTGCCTCTTCAAGATCCACCTCATATTCTTCCTCGGTTTCGTAATCTTCGGGATCTATATCAAAGTCGGAGCCGTCCTCACAGTCATCTCTCCATGCAACTTTTGCCTCTTCGAGAGCCTCGTTATATTCTTCCTCTGTATCGTAGTCCTCGGGGTCTATACCATATTCCGAGCCGTCCTCACAGTCATCTCTCCATGCAACTTTTGCCTCTTCGAGAGCCTTGTTATATTCTTCCTCTGTATCATAGTCCTCGGGATCTATACCATACTCCGAGCCGTCAACACACCACTTTCGCCACTTTGCTTTTTCAAGTGCGTCTTTATATTCCTCCTCACTTTCAAAGTTTTCGTGATATAATCCGTATTCCGAACCGTCCTCACAAAAATCTCGCCACATATTATCAAGCTCATATTGTAAGTCAAAATCCAAATCCGCACTTTTTTCTTCATCTTTTTCTATGTCCTTAAGTATCTGCTCTGCTATCCAGAGTTCGCCAAGGCTTTCTTTACCGTCACCGTCAAAGTCAAAAAATCCTCCGAACGGGTTATCCCACGGGGCAGTGCTTTTCTTTGCCATACGAATACCTCCTCTTACCGCATATAAGGTCACATCAAGTGTTATTTTCGCTACAACTTTTTCGCTCGGTGTAGCACTTGTTTTGAAATTATTGTAACACAAATAAACAGGTGATACAATAACATTGAAAATATTTTTCAAAGGAGCAATTTTTATGGAAACAATTATTCAAGGCTGGTTATCTATATGGCTTTATGTAATGACCGCTATCGGGATCGTGTTGGCAGTTTGCGTATGGAAAAACAGAAAAACATGGTCAACGCTCAACATTCTGTGTACTTTGGCTATCATCGTTTTGATTCTCCATGTACTCGAAGAATGGGTCATGCCGGGAGGACTGCACTATTCTTACAACATCGCTCACGGCTCGGAGCTTTTGAGTCGCTATCCCATGAATCGGCTGACTGACATGATAACGAATTTCGGTGCTGTTGTACTCGGCTGTATTGTGCTTAAGATATGGGGCTTTCGCAAGCCTGCCGGAATTGCTGTCATGATGTTCTCGGCATTTGAAGTCGGAATGCACATTGCAATCGGCATTCAAGACATGGGAATTTTCGGTGAGTATGGAATGAATACGCTGTATTCTCCGGGTCTTATCACTTCTCTTTTCGGATTCTTACCTGTATGCGTGGGTCTTGCAATCCACCTGTTTAAAAAGAAAGAAAACAGACCGAAATTTGTACAGTGGGTCATGGCAATAGCAGCGACGGCAGTGCTGGGATTCTTACTTATCAATTTACCCGAAACCGTACTCGGAAAAGAGGACAGCCCATATGAGTTTACCGACAGAGGCTATTATGAGCAGTTCGGTGAACAATTTGAGCAGGACAACGGATTTACTTACTTTGAACCAAGCACAGTAAAGGAGGCGGAGTAAATGCAAAGAAGAACTATGATAATGCACGACAGAAACGGAAATGAAATGACAGTACCTGTGCGTAATGCTTTACCTGTAGATTCTCCGTGTGCAAGATACACGGGGTACAAACCGGAAACCGTTCTTTTAAAGAAAGGCTCTATCCGTTTGAAAGGCTATATGCCACTGCCCTGTGACATTGTTTTGGAAAGAGATGTTCCCGTAAAACTTCGTGACGGTGTGACGATATATACCGACATTTTCCGTCCGAACGATGATAAACCGCACCCTGCTATAATGGCGATGAGTCCTTACGGAAAAGAAATAGGCTCACAGTGGCTTGATGATACTCCGAATCACGCAGGCATTCCCATGAAAGCAACTTCGGGATTGCAGAAATTTGAAGGTCCCGACCCCGCTTATTGGTGCAATCACGGTTACGCTATCATCAATCCCGATGTCCGTGGCGCTTACAATTCGGAGGGCATCATTCTGTTCTTCGGCAGTGACTACGGCAGAGATGGTGCGGACATAATCGAGTGGGCAGCAAAACAGCCTTGGTCTAACGGCAAAATCGGTATGAGCGGTAACTCGTGGCTTGCGATTTCTCAATGGTTCACTGCCGCACAGCGACCCGAACATCTGGCGGCGATAGCTCCGTGGGAGGGTCTTTCCGACTGCGGTCGTGAAGTTGCTACCCGTGGCGGTGTAATGATGCCTGAATTTGTAAAAATGCTGTCCGACTCATTTGCATCGACTGAAAACGGCGGTATTGAAGATGTAATTGCAATGATGAGCGAAAATCCGACAATGAACGCTTGGTGGGAGGATAAAGAGGCTGATTTAGAGGCTATCGACATTCCTGCCTATATCGTAGCAAGTTATACGAATCCGATACATACTTACGGTACTTTAGAGGGATATAGGCGTATTTCTTCCAATGAGAAATGGCTGCGTATACACAACACAGGCGAATGGGACGATTATTATAACGTAGGACATACGGAAGAACTGCGAAAATTCTTTGACCGCTATCTCAAGGGCATTGATAACGGCTGGGAAAGTACACCGAAAGTTCGTGTAAGCGTTCTTAATCCGGGTGGAAAAGATATTGTTGACCGTGTTGAAGAAGATTTCCCGATACCACGCACAGAATATAAAAAGTTATATCTCAACGCAGAAAAGAACAGCCTTGCGGAAACTTCGGCTACAAGCGAAAGTTATTTTGAATATGACTCAGACTTAAAGAAAAGCGGAATCCGTTTCGATATGAAAGTGACAGATGATACGGAAATTCTCGGCTATATGAAACTGCGGCTTTGGGTGTCGGCTCTCGACCATGACGATATGGACTTGTTCGTCAAAGTAGAAAAGCGACGTCCGAACGGGTTGCCGTATAAATTCACGCTCGGTCCGGGCATGGATATGTCCGCAAAAGGCTATATTCGTGTTTCATTGAGAGCTTTGGACGAAACAAGGAGCAATGAGGAAAATCCCCGTCAATCCATGGAAAAAGAGCAAAAGTTAAGCAAAGGCGAGATAGTTCCCGTTGATATTCTCATTTGGCCTATGGGACTTAAATTCAAGAAAAACGACATTCTTCGTGTCACGGTTTCTCCCTATAAAACAAAAAAGATGTGGACAGGGCCGTTTAAGCTGAAAATGGCAAAAGTCAACTTGCCTAAGGATGGATTCACCTATATGCCCGGCGAAAAATGTGAGATGTACACCATAGGCGGCAAAGAAATGTTCGCAGGTTCTAATGTTGACACTGCCGATATGCCGAAAGATCACAACAAAGGCAGGCACCGTATTTACACAGGCGGAAAATATGACAGTTTCCTTTATTTGCCTGTAATACCCGAAAAGTAATAACAGGAGGTTTTTTATGGAACATTGGTTTATCGAAACGGGCTGGCTGTACGTCATGCTCATCATGGGCATCGTCCTGACTGTACAGCTTATAGTCAAATGGAAAGATTGGAGTATCTTAAGAAAACTCGGTGCGTTCACGGTTATAGTTCTCGTTTTTCATGTTTGGGAAGAATGGGTCATGCCCGGCGGATTTCACTATTTTTATAACATTGCCTCGGACGCAATATTGCGTGATCGCTACCCTATGAACGAACTTACGGACATGATAACAAACTTCGGTGGTGCTTTGATTTGGTTTATTTTAGTACAGACTGACAAGTACGAAAGAAAAATGAGTTTCGGTGTCATGATTTTCAGCTTTGC
>CAYWDD010000048.1:4679-8334 GCA_964456935.1 uncultured Faecalibacterium sp.
TCTCTTAAAGAGTGAGGACACTTCTTTTGTATACAACGATGCCGGTTGGTACGAACAATACATAGATGACAGCGGTGCGATAATCGACCGCAGGCAGGAGTAAGCGATTATGAGTAAAAAGATCACGGACTTTTTAAAAAGTCCGCTGTCAAGCGGTAGAATAAAACCGATTTCATCGCTTTTCGTGTTCTGCTGTTCTATTTTCGTCAACGCATATTTTCAAATATCTTCATTTTCCGCATTAGTTCAATGGTTGCTAAAAATTTATGATGAAGAAAACGCAGCAGAACATTTATCGGAAATTCTAGTCAGAACCGATATTCCCATCGGAATGCGACTTGCTTTCGGATTACTAATGAGTGTATTCGTGATAATATTTTTATTGATAGCGGCATATTTGGAAGAACAAAGCAAGAACATCGGTCATCTGTTTGAAAGAGCCTGTTCAACAATGATTGTGCCGATGCTGTTACTGTTTGCAGCAGCACTGTTGATGAATATATCATTGGCTCTCGGTGTACTGTTCGGTATCGCAGCAGCAGTAAGCTGTATAGCTGTAATCATCAGCTCCGGTAAAAGAACTGATTGCAATGGCTATGTTCTAATTCTAATCTCAACTGCATTTTTTATGATCACCGTCGTATTGCTTACAAGAAATCATATTGTAACTATGATCGGATAAAGTTTCTTTACAGACAGCAGCCTCTTTTAACGCTCAAACGAGCATTAAAAGAGGCTGTTATTATTTTATGTTTGTTTTTCAAGATGTAACGACTTAAACAGCCGTATCACTAGTATAATTCCGACTGCCAAAGCTATTGACGACATTATAGGTGTTACCCACAAAATGTATTCAAGTCCGAAAAGCTTACGAACGACAAAGAACAGAACTATATCAAATGAGCCTTTGTGTAACAATGAGAGAAAAAACGGTTTTGTTCCCTCCCCTACTGCCTGAAAGACCGCTATAATCACAAACAGCAACGGATAAATCGCAACTGCTATACACAGTATACGAAGAAATTTTGTTCCGTAAAAAATCGTATCCGAGTCTTTGATGAAAAATGCGATAAGCTGCGGTGCAAAAATATATGAACAAAGACTGCAAAGCACGGAAAATATTACTGTCAGCGCTGCCGAAAATCCGACAACAGATTTCATTCTTTTTATGCGGTGGGTGGAATAACAATATGCGACTATCGGCAACATTCCCTGTGTTATTCCTTGATTTATGGCATAAGCAAGAGAGTCGATTTTCCTGACAACACCGACACCTGCAACCGCTGCACTTGCGCCCATATCGGCAATCATTCCGTTAAGGAAGAAGTTTGATATCTGACCTGCCGCAAGGAGAAAAAAGCTGGGTATACCCGACTTCAGAATATCCCAAGCAGTGACACCGACACTTTTACTGCTTCTCAATGTAAAACGGAAAACGGAAACTTCTCTGTGGCGAATCAGATATACTATGAAGTACACCATGGCGATTGCATTGGAAAGAGCCGTTGCAATAGCCGCACCTATTACTTCCTGTCCGTCGGGCAAAATCACAAACATGAACAGCGGGTCTAATATCATGTTTAAAACCGCACCCAAGGTTATACCGAAACCTGCGACCTTTGACTGACCTGTACTGCGAATCAAATGTGCAAATGTTGCTGACAGCACAGTCGGAATACCGCCTATAACTATCGTTATCATAGTATAAGTTACGGCAAAGTCGATGCTGTCGGCATCACCGCCTATTGCAAGTAAAAACGGTCTTGCAATAATCCCAAGTAACAGGCAGTAAACTGCCGATGTTAACAACGCACCGTAGACAGACAGCACAAACGCTCTTCTTGCACGGTGATGATGTCCTTCGCCTATGGCTCTTGTTATAACGCTTGAACCTCCTATACCGAAAAGGTTCGCTATTGCGGTCATGATATTATAAACAGGCAGACAAAGTGATATTGCCGCAACTGCTGCTGCATTACCTGTAAGTCCGACAAACCATGTATCGGCAAGATTATAAACGACAGTAACTATCTGACTTATAATAGTCGGAATTATCATCGTTGCAACTGCCCTCGGAACAGGCAAATCCGCATATATCTTTTTCTCTCTCAGAGCTATTTCCGACTCCTCTTCTGCTTCTTTTATCATAGTTATCTGACCTTTCCTTATTAAATCACAGACATTATAGTCCGTTTTACCGTATAGTCAATAGATTTTGACGCTTTTTTGCAAAAAGCTTGCAAAATCATTACAGCCTTTTGATTTTATGTTTATCCGACTCTCAGCAGTGGCGGTGCCGTGCCACCGCCCCCTCACTTGCGTTCGGGGGGGCAAGCCACGACACCGTTACGCTGCGCATCCGCCTATCGGCGTCTGGTCCGCTGCTTTGCACAAAATTCAACTTTTTTATCTCAAATACATTGACAGAAACCAAAAAGAGTGTATAATGAAACGTGTGTTGCATAACATACGTTATAAAATTAAATCGGAGGAATTGAAAATGAAAGAATCACTCTGCGGTGCAAACTGCAACGAATGCCCGTCCGTAAACGAATGTAAAGGTTGTACCGAAACAAAGGGCTGTCCTTACGGAAAACAGTGCTATATTGCAAAGTACATACTCACAGGCGGTATGGAAAACTATCTCGATTTCAAAAAGGGCTTGATTGACGAAATCAACTCACTTAATATCGACGGCATGGAGAAAGTATGCGAACTTTATCCGCTTGTCAGCACTTTCGTAAACTTGGAATATCCATTGCCGAGCGGCGGTACGGTCAAGTTTCTGAAAGACGATGAAATGTACCTCGGTACTCAAGTGAAAAATCTGCTTGACGACAGCGGCAAAACCTGTTTCGGAGTCATAGCAAGGGAAAGCTTTATACTCGTGTGTGAGTATGGCGAAAACTGTGCAGATCCGAGAATCGTAATTTACAAAAGAAGATGAGGTGTCACTTATGAAAACGCTTGAAACTGTTCAAACACTTTCCAAAGTCGGAAAGATATTCAGTAAAATAATATATGTCTGTTCTCTTGTCGGTGCGATAATCTGTGCCGTCGCAATCGCAGGTTTGCCGTTTTCGGATAAAGGCTTGTTCAAAATAGGCGGTGTGTCGGTATACGGCTTGGTAGCGGCAGGAGATAACGTCAACGTAGACTCACTTTATGCACCGATAGCCGAAATTATGATTTTCCTGATAGGTCAGGTCGTGCCGGCAAAATTTTCCCAAAAGTATTTTGAGAACGAACTCACTGCGGGAACGCCCTTTACTTTTGACGGAGCACATGAACTTTTAACTCTCGGAGTTTTGACTCTTGCCATTAGTACAGGCTCTGTTGTTCTTGCAAAGATCATCGGCAGTGTTATTATTAAAGCTGTCGGCTGCGGTGAGATGTACGAATTGGATATAGACAGTTCCATTATGTGCGGTGTTATGCTCATTGCAGTGTCGTTCATATGCAAATACGGTGCGGAAATATTGAACTCCCAAACAGCACATACACCCGAAAATGAAGAAGAAAATTTATATGAATAAGTACGGCGAACTTTGGCATTACATAGGCGACTGCGACAAAGATAAAGTCAGTCTTACCTTTGAAGAAATCGAGAATATAGTAGGCATTCCCGTTGACGAGTCATTCTTACGGTATAAAA
>CAYWDD010000049.1:0-8311 GCA_964456935.1 uncultured Faecalibacterium sp.
TTTGACCTTATAGATTTCAGCTTACCTCTTTACCGTAAAGAGGGCAGAAGTCAGCTTATAATAGCTTTCGGCTGTACCGGAGGGCATCACCGTTCGGTCACTTTCGCAAGGCTTATGTATGAGCATCTAAAAGAAAAAGGTTACAGAATGAGTATAAGTCACAGAGATCTGCCAAAGAGAGCCGAACACAAATAACGGAGGAACGTAAAATGTCATTTTCGACAAATGTAAAGCAGGAATTGATGGAAATAGAAACGGAAAATCCCTGTTGTATAAAATCCCTTGCCTACGGTATGCTCTTGTTCGGCAGGTCGTTCAATCATCATTCGATTTCGATGATGACGGACAATAAAGATGTGGCTTTATCTTATAAAAATGCGGTCGAAAGAGCAACGGGAGCAGTCGTTGATTGCGACGTTACACCGTCTGAAAAATATATCCTTTCGGTAAAATCCAAAAGCGACAGAGAAAAGATATTCGACTGCTACGGTATGACAGGCAGAGAATATGCTTTGAGAATAAACCGAGCGATACTTACAAACGAAACGGACGATGAAAACAACTGCTGTTTTTCGGCATTTATAAGAGGTGCGTTTCTTTCATGCGGAACGGTTTGCGATCCGAACAAAATGTATGCGCTGGAGTTTGTTGTTCAGTATTTGAAGCTCAGCGAGGATATGAAAGCTTTACTCGGAGAAATGGGTATTGCACCGAAAGTCACGCAAAGACGTGGGGTTAGAGTCGTCTATTATAAAGACAGCACTAATATAGAGGACATTTTGACCTTGATGGGTGCTACAATGTCATCACTTGAACTTATGGGTGTTAAAGTCTATAAAGACATGAGAAACAGAGTCAACAGACGAACGAACTTTGAAACCGCAAATATAACCCGTACAGTCACTGCATCGGTCGATCAGATAGATGCTATAGAATATCTTGAGGCAAATTCGGATATGAATCTGCTCTTACCGGATTTAAGACAAATGGCATATTTGAGAAAAGAAAATCCCGATATGAGTCTTAGGGAATTGGGCGAATGTTTCGATCCGCCGATCACAAGGTCGGCAGTCAACAACAAGCTCATGAAACTTACCAAAATGGCAAAAGAGCTTAAGACTCAAAACGGTGATATATAAAATTTTTAGGAGAAATGCTATGAAAACCAAAGAAATGACTCCCGAAAAGCTTGCTAAAACAGCCGCTCGTAAGGAAAAGGAAATCGCAAAATGGGAAAAAGAAAAAGCCAGACCCAAAAGGAATATGTACTTTGCTTATCTTGTGCTTATCATCTGTATTATCTATGCAACAGATGAAATAGCCTCCCAGATAGGAACTTTAATGAAAACCGAAATAGCTAACGACCTTTTGGCTAAGTTCGGTGAAAGCTCAGTCGGTGTACTCGATATCTTATCGATTCTTATCGTTCCGTTTCAGGCAATAGGACTTTTGTACAGACCTCTTGCGGACAAGTTCGGAAGAAAGCTCTTCCTTGTTATAAACACGTTCGGAATGAGTCTTGCGATGCTCGTCATCTTCCTTTCAAATAACCTTGTGCTTTATTTCATAGGAGCTTGCATGGTGCAGTTCTTCATTCCACACGATATGCACGTTGTTTACATAATGGAATCGTCACCGTCAAAACACAGGGCAAGGATATATTCTTCAATAAAGTTCTTTGCCAACATGGCGGTCATGCTTATTCCTCTTTTAAGACGTGTCCTCATGGACGATGCCTCACAGTGGCGTAAAGTCTATCTCATTCCGGCTCTTATCGGTATAGCAACCTCTCTAATAGCTCTTATGTTTGCAAGAGAAACAGATGCATTTATAGATTCAAGGCTTGCGTACCTTAGAATGACGGACGAAGAATTAGCTGCCGAAAAAGCCAAGAAAGATCAGCAGAACGCACAGGGCGGACTCATACCGGCACTTAAGTTTGCCATGAGTCACAAGCAGTTACGCTGGCTCTATATTACTTCTTCGATAGCTAATATCGGCTTTATCGGAACTATCAACTATCAGGTCATAATGACTTACGGCTACGCTCAGCATTATCTTGATCAAGGCTTGTTTGCTACGTTGGAAGAAGCTCTTAATTCTGTCAGTGTCGGAGATATAACAGCGGCACTGTTCATGTTCCCCGTAGGCTGTGCTATATCGCAGGTCATCATGGGCTTTATTTCGGACTCAAAGGGCAGAAAGTCAGCCGCTATTACAACGGCATTTGACTGCCTTGTATGTTTTATACTTTTCTCTGTCGGCTCATCAATGGCATGGAATCCGTATGTTGTCGGTTTCTTCTGCGGCGCTTGTATAGGCAGTTATTATTCGACAAACGACGTTCTTATCATGATGATAGGCGAGTCAGCACCGACTAACCTTCGTTCATCTGTCATGTCGGCACAGTTTATTGTTACCGCTGTCGGTTTTGCACTGTCATATATTATAGCAATACCGATCATGACGATCTTCGGAAACGGTGTCACCGGTATAGTATCATTTGCACTCTTAGTTCCCGCATTTATAGCGGCTTTGATAACAATGATGAAGAAAACATACGATACCAAGGGTATAGACCTCGATACGGTAACAGGCTGCGAATGGGATAATAAATAAACAAAAGGAGGTACGAAAATGCTTAAAATTATAGCTTTTTTAAGTGACATTCCTCTTTATTTTAAGGAGCTTATTTCACTTATTTTCGGAAAATAACAAAAAGGAGGCTATCCGTGTTAAGGACAGTCTCCTTTTTTACGCTTGACCACATCACAGCAGGGGGTGGCTGAAGTTCAGCACCTTTGCACTTCGTGCAAAGGCACATGAACTTCAGCGTTACGCTCCGCATCGCCTTCGGCTCTCGCTCCGCTCACTTCTCGATTTCCCTCTGTACTTTTCCGAAACATTGTGATACAATAAGAATAAATTCAACATGGAGGTAAAACCGATGAAAGTCGTTATACTTGACGGATATTGTGAAAATCCCGGTGACTTAAGCTGGGAATGGATAAAAGAAATGGGTTACTCACTTGATTGCTATGAGCTGACCCCACCCGATAAAATAATCGAAAGAGCAAAAGACGCAGATGTTTTGGTAACAAATAAATGCGTTATCACTGCGGATATAATCAAGGCTTTACCTAAGCTTAAATATATTCAGGTAATAGCTACGGGATATAATGTCATTGACTGTAAAGCGGCAAGCGAAAACGATGTCGTTGTCTGCAATATTCCGGCATACAGCACCGACGGTGTAGCACAGCTTGTATTTTCACTTCTGCTTGAAATGACGCAGCAGGTCGGTGTACACAATAAAAGCGTCAAAGACGGAGAGTGGGCGGCTTGTCCTCACTTTTGCTATCAAAAGACATTTCTTACAGAGCTTTCGGGCAAAACAATTGGTATCATCGGCTTTGGCAAAATAGGTCAGGCTGTAGCACAGATAGCTAACGCATTTAAGATGAAAGTTATAGTATATGCTCCCGGAAAGAAAGACTATGACGGTTACGGTGAAATAGAATATGTTTCTCTTGATGAGCTTTGCCGTGACAGTGACGTTATCTCACTTCACTGTCCGTTGACGGAAGAAACGACCGAGCTTGTAAATTCAGAGTTCTTAGCAAAATGCAAAGATACCGCTTACATAATCAACACAGCAAGAGGCGGAGTCATAGACGAATATGCGGTAGCGAACGCTCTTGATAACGGTAAAATTGCAGGATTCGGTGCAGACGTTCTATCATGCGAACCACCCAAAGCGGACAATCCGCTTTTAAGCTGTAAAAACAGCTTTATAACACCTCACATCGCTTGGGCAAATATAGAGGCAAGAACAAGACTTATGAATATCTTTAAGGAAAACCTTTCGGCATTCACAAACGGCGAACCGATAAATGTTGTTAATTAAGATATAATTGATATATTTTTGGAGGTGCATATAGATGCCGAAAGATTTAGCTCCGTTAAGCAATGATTTCGGAACGGTTATATCTATAATTGAAAATGCCAAAGGACGTGCATTGAAAGCGGTTAATGCTGAACTTATCAATATGTATTGGGAAGTCGGCGAATACCTGTCCGGTTTATGTGCGGAATCCTCCTTTGGTGATAAAGTTATAGATGAAGTGGCAACTTACATTTCTGATGTTGCTCCCACAATAAAAGGGTTTAATCGTCGAGGCTTATACCGAATGAAACAGTTTTATGAAACTTATAAAGATGATGAATTTGTGTCAGCACTGCTGACACAAATCAGCTGGACAAATCACCTAATGATAATGTCAAAGTCCAAAACGAAAGAGGAAAGAGATTTTTATATAGCTTTGTCCGCAAAAGAACACTATTCTTCTCGTGAATTGGAACGACAACTCGATAGTGCTTATTACGAGCGTTATATGCTTTCATCGGGAAAGCAAGTACCGGAACTTGTCCCTCAAAGTGTTCGCAACAGTATCCTTGATACATACGTTTTAGAGTTTCTTGATTTACCGCAACAGCATTCTGAACGTAATTTTCGGAAGGCGATTATCGAAAATCTTAAACAGTTTATTCTTGAATTTGGCAAAGATTTTACGTTTATCGGTGAAGAATATCGTGTGCAGGTTGGTGGTCAGGATTTTTACATTGACTTATTGTTTTATAATCGAGCTCTGTCTTGTCTTGTGCCGATAGAACTTAAAATAGGAAAGTTTAAGCCGGAGCATATTGGGCAAATCAACTTTTATCTTGAGGCTTTGGATCGTGATGTTAAAAAGCCGAATGAGAATCCCAGTGTCGGATTGATTCTTTGTGCAAGTAAGGACGATGCGGTAGTAGAATATGCTTTAAGCCGAAGTATGTCCCCGACACTCGTTTCGGATTATACACTTTGTCTGCCGGATAAACAAATATTAAAAGATAAACTGCAGGAGTTAGCAGGTCTTGCTTTAGAAGAATCGGATGAGTAATTAGTGCCGAGTTACTGAAGAATAAAGCGAAAGAAAGTTAGGTGTATCATGGCAAAGCAATCAAACGGAAAGAAAAAATTGCTGTTGACGGCAAAATATCTCATGGAATACTCCGATGAGAGCAATCCGGTTTCAACAGCCGAAATAATGAATATGCTTGAAAATAACGGGATAAGCTGTGAGAGAAAATCAGTCTATTCCGATATTGAGATACTCTCCGACTTGGGAATGGATATAATCAAGACAAAGCAGGGGAAAAGCGGCTGGTTTATTGCGTCAAGACAGTTTGAAGAAGTCGAGATACGACTGCTTATAGATGCGGTGCAGTCGGCAAGCTTTATAACACCCGCAAAAAGCAAAAAGCTTATCAAGAATATCTCTACTCTTTGCAGTGAGGGTCAGATGAAAAAGCTTTCAAGCAGAGTGTATATCGACAACCGAGTCAAAAGCGACAATGAAACGATATATTACAGCATTGATAAAATAGGAAAAGCTATCGACTCAGGCAGACAGATAGAGTGCGATTACGCTAAATGCAGGACTGTATCAAAGCTTAAAAACTCAGCTTGTATTGAAAAACACTTGATACTTAACCCTTACGCTATGATATGGTCGGCAGATCACTATTACCTTGTGGCAAACAACCCGAAGTACGATAATCTCATGCATTTGAGAATTGACAGAATGAGAAATGTCGAAGAAGTTGAAAACTCCGAGGTAAGACCGTTTTCGCAAGTCAGCGAGTACACCGACAGATTTGACGTTGCCGACTACTCTAAACATATATTCAATATGTTTTCGGGCGAAACGGAGAGCATAGAGCTGCACTGCCGAATGGAGATACTCGAACAGATAATCGACCGTTTCGGTGATGACGTAGCCATTCGTGAGGACTTTGAAAACGAGAATATGTTTTATGTACGCACAAAGGTTGCACTGAGCGACGGTCTTATATCGTGGATAATGCAGTTTGATGATAACATCGAAGTCCTAAGTCCCGAATCCTTAAGGGATAAAATCAGAGAAAAAGCCGAACATATAGTTAAAATGTATCAGCCCGTTGGTTCGGGAATGGTCGAATAGTTATCGTACTCACGGTTTGTGACGGGGATTTCGGTCGTTCTTGTCGGTACAAGTTCGTTGAATTTGACAGTAAATTTACTGCCTGCGTCGGCACTTATGAACGAAAAAGTATAGTCGTGAGTTTGACTTAAAGTTCTGACAAAGCCGCCGCTTTCGGTGACAAGTTCATTGACCGTATCGGAAATATCACTGTACGGAATGTCCGTAATGCTTTTTAACATGAGCATTACGGCATTTTTATATTCGTCGTCGGGAACTTTTTCCGTTACGGCATCTGCCGAGAATATCTTCATCGTGTCCTCTTTAGAGTTTAAAGATATGAGCGTTTCGCCAAACATAAAGCAGTGGCATATTTCACCGTTTTCCGAAAAGCCGCTTATGTCTGTTTTTTCTATTTTTTGTTGCGATAAAGAATTGAACTTCAAGATAAAGGAATCAATATCCGTTACGGTTTCCCTTGAACAGCCTAAAGTAAGCAAAAGCGAAATAATGATCGTAAAAATAAAAATCGGTTTTCTGATATTTGCCGCCTCCTCGGATTAAATTTAATATATTTATATTCAAAATATTAGAGATATATTAAATTTTCTGAATATATTTGATTATCCTCGTTTTTTGTTGTAAAATTACACAGATAAGCGAAAGAAAAATTGTATCAACCTGCTTATGCAGGAAAGAAAAAGAGGGATTATGCTATGAAAAAAAGAAACAAAGGCGAAAAGAAAAAGCTGACTAAAAATGACATCAACGAGCTTGTGACTGTCTATGATAAGCACGGACTTGTTGATAAATTTAAGTCACTTTCAAGAAAAAAGCAGGTCACGGTTATTGTCCTTGCAGTGTGCTTACTTGTTGCGATCATTGTCGGACTTGTTGTTGCACTTAAGCCTAATTATTCAGCCGAAGTCGGTCTTATTGATGTTTCTACAGGCGATGTTATAGAGTCGATTTCTTCAACGGGTACTGTCGTTTCTTCATCGAAAGATAACTTTAAGATATTCGACGGAGTAACCGTTAAAAAGGTCAACTTCAAACTCGGAGATCAAGTCAAAAAAGGTGACGTTATAGCAACATTTGACTGCTCAAGCGCAAAGAGCCTCGTAAACGAAAAGAAAGAAACTTACGAGCAGGCAAAGAAAGCATATGATGACACGATGCAGGCGGCAAAGACAGCCGAAAAGACACTCCCCGAAGTAGAAGAAAAGCTTAAAACGCTCAAATCGGAAATAGAAAAAGCACAAGCCGAAGAAGAGGCAAGCAAAAATTCCGAACAGACAACTCAGTCAACACAGGAAAATGCAAGCCTTTTGACAAGAATAGAAAAGCTTGTCGAAAATCTTTCAAACCTCGGCGGCAGCTTTGATATGTCCTCACTCTTAGGTTCAAGTTCAAGCAGTATGCAACTTCAGATGGAGTACATCGAGCTTTTAACACAAAAAGCAACTCTTGAGGCTCAAAGCAATGAGGCAACACAGGAAGTATATAAGCTTTTAGCAGACAACTCAAAGAAAACATACGAAGAATATAAAGATATATATTCGCAGCTTGAAAAGGGCTGGACAGCAAAGAAAGACGGTGTTATAACCGCTCTTAACATTGAAGAGGGTCAGAAGTTTGATTCACAGACAGCTCCGACTTCTGCACAGTCTATCGACCTTTCAACTGTTATGTCGGCTCTCAACGGTGGTGTAGACGTAAACGAACTTGTTGCATCTTTCACACAGTCGGCTATAACGACAGCTGTTGTTGTCGATAATTATGACGACTTCTATATCGACTTTGAAATAAGCAAATACGACATTCCGAAGGTCAAGCTTAATCAAAAGGCGACCGTAACCGCACTAAACGAAGAATTTGAGGGTTACGTTTCATATATCAGTCCGACTATCGAATCGTCTTCATCTTCAATTGATATCAGCTCTATAGCAAGCTCACTTACAGGCGGTTCGTCCTCGTCGGGACTTAAAGCGAGAATCAAAATCAATAACCCCGACACATCGGTAATAATCGGTCTTACAGTTGACATCGTAATCGAAACAAACAGAGTCGAAAATACGACAGTCGTTCCTCTTGAGGGCATAGAGATCGACGGAAAATCATACTATGCGTACATCTATGACCAAAAGACTAAGACGATAGAGAAGAAAGAGCTTGAAGTAGGCATTTCTTCCGACACGCTTTATCAGGTAAAATCAGGCTGCGAAGTCGGTGACAAGCTTGTAAAGAATCCGACAAACGCTCTCATTGACGGCTCCAAGGTCAAAGTCACGAAGTAACGGAGG
>CAYWDD010000050.1:0-8272 GCA_964456935.1 uncultured Faecalibacterium sp.
ATCGGGTGCTGCAAAAACCGACCTTTTATAAAACTTTATAAATTGAACAGCCGACTGAATAAGCTCTTAATTTTTGATATGACGCTTATCTGTGAAGAAACATTCGATGAAAACTCATTGTCAATCGGAGTCGGAACAAATTTCGGAAATTCCTCGTCAAGAACCCACGGAAGTTTAAAAAAGTTCACACATAGCGTAAAATAATCATCGTCTTTGTGAAAGTTCGGTGATGCAAAGCCGTCAATGACGGTGACACTCAAAAACTGACTGTCTTTGATATCAATCTCATATTCGCCCATGACTTCTATCTTTCCGCAAACAGTGTAGTCCGTACTCGTATAATCTATGCTTTTTTCATCGTCACTGTCATAGCTTTCGATATTGTCGGGTTTTTCGATATCAACTCCGAATTCAGTCAAAAATTCGTCGAGCAGGGGAAAGGCATCTTTTATCTGCGGATAAAGGTTTCGACAGTTGGGACATTCACAAAGTCCGTTTTCACTATAATATTTCACAGTATTTTCAATATCTACCAAAAAGACATAGCCATCGGTTTCTATCTTTGTCACGTTTTATCTCCTTTTAGACTAATTCACCAAGACAATATTCATCTTCTATCGAAGTGATTTTTACCTCGTGGATTTCTCCCCATATCTCTTTGTCACATTTTATTCTCACCGGAAGATAATTCTCCGTATAACCGCCCAAGTAACCGTCGTGAGTCTTGCTTTCAAAGAGAACACGGACGGTTTTGCCTATTTGCGACAACATAAATTCACGACGTATCTTTTCCGTTTCCTCTATCATTATACGACTGCGTTCCTCTTTAACGCTCTTGTCTATCTGCGGTGAAAACTCTGCGGCTTTTGTTCCGGGTCTTAACGAGTAGGGGAAAACGTGTACTTTTTCAAATTTAACGCTCTTAACAAATTCAAGACTTTCCTTAAAGTTCTCGTCTGTTTCCATCGGAAAGCCGACCATTACATCGGTCGTCAGCGTACAGTCGGGGAAATTCTCCCGTAAAGTGCGGCAAAGCTCAAAATATTCTTCAGCTGTGTAGTGTCTGTGCATATCGTGAAGTGTCTTGTTACAGCCGCTTTGCAGTGAAATGTGAAATTGAGGACAGAGCTTTTCACACTTTGCAAGCCTCTTTATAACGTCAGCTGTCAAGTGGTCAGGTTCAAGCGAGCCGAGTCTTACTCTTTTGATTCCGTCAATTTCGCATACAGCCTCGATAGCGTCGGGGAAAGTGAGTCCTATGTCGCTACCGTATGACGAGAGGTTAATGCCGACCAAAACGACTTCGCAATATCCCTTTTCGCTGATAGTCTTAACTTCCGCTTTGAGTTCTTCAAGCGGCTTTGAGCGTACACGACCTCGTGATGTCGGAATAATACAATATGTACAAAAGCGATTGCAACCGTCTTGAATTTTAATGATAGCTCTCGTTCTTTCGTCAAACTGAGTTATGTCGTTCCCCAAAAATTTGTCACCTTTTCGGTGCTGTATGACATTAAATATTCTTTTGCCGTTTTTAATGTAGTCGTCGATAACTGCGGCAATGGAGGAGTTGTTGCGGTTTCCGATAACGATATCGGCCTGTATAAGATTTTCCGCATCTTTCGGATACGCTTGCGGCATACAGCCTGTGAGTATCACTATTGAATCCGGCTTGGCTCTTTTAAATCGTCTTACCGCCTGACGTGTTTTCTTGTCGGCAGTTGCCGTGACAGTGCATGAATTGACGATAAATATGTCCGCTTTTTCGGGATCGTCCGTTATGTCATATCCTTGAATTTTGAGCGTTTCACTCATTGCCTGAGTTTCATATTGGTTGACTTTACAACCGAGTGTATAAAAATAAATGTTCATTTTGATCCTCGATATAATAATATTCAACGTAATTATATATTATTTTTCGGGTATCTTCAAGACTTCGGAAAAAATAATTGAGAATGATAAGGAATCAAAACGCATACAAATGATAAAAAGACAGTTGGAGGTTTATAATATGAAAAAGACAATGAGCGTTGTGATGACACTTTTGCTTATATTCTGTTTTACTTTTTTCGGGTACGCAGTGAACGGTGATGAAACGGGAGAACTTACGATCAAGGCAAAGTCGGCTGTACTCATGGACGTATCGACAGGGCAGGTGCTTTATAAGTACAACGAAAACGAAAAATTACCGCCTGCCTCCGTTACGAAAATAATGTCACTTTTACTCATAGCGGAGGCGATCGATTCGGGAAAAATAAAGCTTACGGACGAAGTTACCGCCTCAGCCGATGCAGCGGCGAAGGGCGGCTCACAAATTTGGCTTAAAGAGGGAGAAACTATGACAGTTGACGAAATGCTTAAAGCCGTTGCAATAGCGAGTGCAAACGATGCCTGCTGTGCTTTGGGAGAGTATATAGCCGGAAGTGAAACGGCTTTTGTCAAGATGATGAACGATAAAGCAAAAGAACTCGGTATGAAAAATACAAATTTTGAAAACTGTTCGGGTCTTGATGACGATACTGTCGATCATCTTACCACGGCATACGATATAGGCTTAATGTCGGTCGAACTTTTAAAGCATGAGTTTATACAAGACTACACTACGGTATGGATGGACTCTCTGCGTGACGGAAAAACGGAGCTTGTCAACACAAACAAACTTGTCAGATTTTACAACGGGACAACAGGACTTAAGACAGGTACTACGAGTAAAGCCGGAAAATGCCTCTCCGCCTCGGCAAAGCGTGACGGACTTCACCTTGTTGCCGTAGTCATGGGCAGCGAAACAAGCGACGACAGATTTGAAACAGCTAAAACGCTTTTAAACTACGGCTTTGCAAATTACGAATCCGTACAGTTGACTGTTGACGAAAATCTGATAACGGACGTCACTGTAATAAGAGGGGAAACAGATAAAATAAAACCCGAATATGAAGAAATCAAAACGGTTACACTCAAGAAAGGGGATAAAGATAAAATATCGACAGAGATAACACTTTCGACCGATGCACAAGCACCGATAGAAAACGGACAGATACTCGGTAACATAAAATTTGTGTTGGGAGAAGAAACAGTTGGCGAATGTAAGCTTTTCTCACCGACAGAAGTAAAGCGAACGACCTTTACAGATGTTCTCTTTGCGATAATTAGATCTCTTAGTGAGTGAAAATTAACAATTTTACAGCAACTTTCACAATAAAAATGTAACAAATCGGGCGATTCTTTATTGACAAACTACATAAAACATATTAAAATACTAAGTAATCACAGCAAAGGTAAAAATCGGAGGCTTAAGTAATGTCAGTTAAACTTATAGATAAATATGTAAAAGGTTTTGTCAGTGACAGCGAAATATCCGCTTTTCAGGATAGGATAAAAGCTGCTGACGAAATGCTTATAAATAAAACGGGTAAGGGCAGCGACTTTCTCGGTTGGCTCGATCTCCCCGTTGACTATGACAAGGAAGAGTTTGTCAGAATAAAGAAAGCAGCCGAAAAGATAAAGAGCGATTCACAGGTACTCATAGTTATCGGTATCGGCGGCTCATATCTCGGAGCAAGAGCCGTTATCGAATTTATAAAGTCACAGAACTTCAACGATCTTCGCAAGGGTACACCGGCTATATACTTTTCGGGCAACACCATAAGCTCATCTTCACTTAACGAGCTTATCGAGATATGCGACGGAAAAGACTTCTCCGTCAATGTTATTTCAAAATCGGGTACAACGACCGAACCTGCCGTAGCATTCAGAATTTTCAAGGAAATGCTTGAAAAGAAGTACGGCAAAGAGGAGGCAGCAAAGAGAATATATGTCACGACCGATAAGTCAAGGGGAACATTAAAGGAACTTTCCGACAAAGAGGGATACGAGTCTTTCGTAGTTCCCGATGATGTCGGCGGAAGATATTCCGTTCTCACAGCCGTAGGACTTCTTCCCATAGCTGTTTCGGGAGTTGATATAGACTCTCTCATGTCGGGTGCGGCAAAGGCAAGAGAAGAACTTTGCGATACCGACATAGAAAAGAACGATTGTTACAGATATGCCGCTATCAGAAACGCACTTTATCAAAAGGGCAAGAAGATAGAAATGTTTGTAAGCTACGAACCTTGCTGCACGATGATGAACGAATGGCTCAAACAGCTCTTCGGAGAAAGCGAGGGCAAGGAAACGAAGGGTCTTTTCCCGGCATCGGCTATATTCTCAACAGACCTTCATTCTCTCGGTCAGTATATTCAGCAGGGAGAAAGATTGATGTTTGAGACCGTTACGGTCTTTACAAAACCAAAAAAAGAGGTTATAATAGACACGGTAGAGGGAAACCTCGACGGACTCAACTTCCTTGCAGGCAAAACTCTCGATTTCGTCAACAAGAAAGCATATGAGGGAACTGTCATAGCTCACTGTGACGGCGGTGTACCGAATATAGTTCTTGAAATCCCCGAGATGAACGAGTTTGAACTTGGATATCTTATCTATTTCTTCGAGAAAGCCTGTGCTGTATCGGGCTATGTACTCGGAGTAAATCCGTTCGATCAACCGGGAGTTGAGGCGTACAAGAAAAATATGTTCGCACTTTTGGGAAAACCGGGATACGAACAGCAAAAAGCAGAGCTTGAAAAGAGAATCTCTCAGTAAAGCGAAATTAAAATCAAGGTTATAAGCCCCAGGGCAATTTATATAACAGGAGGAAACAAATATGATAACACTCATTTTAGGTCACAAAGGTGCAGGCAAGACAAAGAAACTCATCGAGCTTGTTAAGTCCGCAATCGACAATACAAAGGGCAACGTTGTGTGCATAGAAAAAGGCACTCAGTTGACTACTGACGTCAACTACAGAGCAAGACTTATTTCTACCGACAGCTACGAAGTTAAGGGATATGCCGCATTTTACGGATTCCTTGCCGGTGTATGTGCAGGCGACCACGACATAACAGACATACTTGTTGATGCAACGCTGAGAATCGGCGGAAGAAACTATGAGGAGCTTGCATCATTCCTTGAGAAAGTTTACGAGCTTTCAGAGGTCAATGAAAAGCACTTCGTATTCACAGTTTCAGCTGATAAGGAAGAACTTCCGGCAGAGATATTCAACTTCTGTCAGTTAGCAGACTAAAATCGAATAATGTGTTTAACCGCCGCAAGCTTTGACTTGCGGCGGTTTTTGGGTATGGTGTAAAAATAAAAACAAAAATCCTCCTCTATGTTGCCGAAAGTCAACGTAGGGGAGGATTAGTTTTAGTTTCTGAAAACGAAAAGTTTATCCACGGATATATCTAACAAATCTGCGATTGCAAAAATCGTATCAAGCGACGCACCGCAAGTTGCAAGTTCGATTTTACTGATAGTAGTTCTATCTAAATTTAATTTGTCGGCTAGTTTTTCCTGCGTATAGCCGTTGAGCTTACGGTAATATGCAATATTAAGTCCCAACATAGTGTATTTGTCTTTATGTTTTAAATCCATATTCATCACCGTTATTATTATACAGTCCGAAAAAACAAATAAACAGAGAATAAAAATCATAAAATGATGATTGACATTCTACAAAATATGTGTTACACTTCTAATATGAGTTGTTTATAGGAATATTGTGTACTCAGTTTATCAGCTTTTCCGGAGAGCTTATAATAAAAAACTAACGAGAGGAGGCAATAAAATGGCTGTTGCAGGTGCAATATGGGGCAGCTTTTGTTTTTACGCTGCTGCTAAAATGGGCAAAACAATTATAAAAATGCTTAGAAAGTAATTTAATGTACATATTTAACGAGAGGAGGGCATTGAAATGCTTACAGGTGCTTGCGGAGTTTTTGTTGCAGTAGTTGGTGGTGTTTCAGTTTGGGGCGTTTACAGAGCCGGCAAAAATATTGCTAAATTGCTTCGTAAATAATTAAACGAAACCACTATGCACACTTTGGGTTGCTGTCTTTATGGCAGCAACCTGTCTTATAGATAAGGAGAATATGAATGATAGCTATTGAAAATCTTTCTAAAAGCTACGGAAAGAAAAATGTGATAAACAATTTGAATCTTGAAATAGAAAGCGGTGCAATTACCTCACTCGTAGGAAAAAACGGTTCGGGTAAAAGCACGCTTATAAGAATGATATCTGGTTTAATTAAACCGGACGAAGGTAAAATCAAAACTGACAAGAACGAAAAAATGGGAGTTTTACTCGGTGGCGATGTCAGTTTGTACGCAAATTTGACCGGATATGAAATATTGGAGTTTTTCGGCGGATTATATAATATGAAAAAAGCCGATATATATATAAAGATTGAAGAAATGGACAGCATTTTGGACATGAGCGACTTTTTGAACAAGCGTTCCTATACCTTTTCCCGTGGAATGAAACAAAAGGTTGCACTGACTATTGCTACACTGCATGACCCCGATATTCTTTTGCTTGATGAACCGTCTACAGGACTTGACATAGATGCCGCAAATGATGTTATCAGTTTTCTCGAATATCTTAAGTCTAAAGATAAAACAATTCTGATTGCAACCCACAATATCTTTGAAATTTCCGATTTAAGCGATAATATAGCATTTCTGAAAAACGGAAAAATCAGCAAAAAGGTTAAAACATCGGAATTTTTTTCGGATAGTAATATTGACAATAAGAGCAAACTTTTATTGAATGAGATATAGAGGTGAGTGGAATGAAACAATTAAAAGCGATTTTTAAAAAAGAAATGCTGGAATTGTATAGAGATAAAATAGCCTTACTGTTTCTGATTATACCTATTATAGCTTTTCCGATAGTCAGTTTTGCCATGTCATATGTCGGCAACGATTCGGTTTCCGAAGTTAAGTTTTCCGTTTTGTACGAAACGCAGAGCGATAAAGATAGGCTTTACAGTCTGTTGTCGGAAAATACGAAGTATAAATTTTCACAGATCGACTATGTTAAAGAAGAAAATCAATTGAATAACGGTGAGGTTGATTTCATTGTCATCATGAAAGGTAACAATATAAATCTTGTCTATTGTCCTTCATCATTTAAATCAATTTCATTAGCTGCGGAAATCGGTGACTATGTTGACAAAAACTACAATAAGAATTTAAGCAATGAAGATGAGTATAAATACAATGTAAGTATAACAGATGAAAACGGAAAAGTTCTGTCTGTAGAGAAGTCAATGTCGATTATAATAATCCCCATAATGTTAGTGATGATAATTTTTCAAAGTACAACAAGCTTGGCTAACAATAGTTTTGCAGGTGAAAAAGAAAGAAAAACCTTGGAAATGCTGTTGCTGTCCGGTATTAAGAGAAAGTACATTTTATTCGGAAAAAGTGCTGCTTTGATGCTTGTATCGGTAATAAATGCCATAGTTTGTCTTTCATCTTGTTTGCTGACATACATATTGAACGGAGATATAAATCAGTTTAAATTTATGCAGTCTGATAATCGGTTTGCAAGTATTCTGCTGATTGCGGTGATAACCTTGCTGCTGTCGGCATTGTCCGTATTGATTTCAATGACGGTTTCTTTGATAACATCAAATGTGAAAAATGCACAGTTGATAAATGAAATACTGTTATCCGTACCTGTTCTTGTTATGACATTGGTATCTTTCGGTATAATCAGAATTAGTAGTATTGCCGTTAATTTTATACCGGTGCTTAATTTAACAATTTCATTTTCCGATATTTTTTACGGTAATATGTCACCGTTAACTACATTGATATCTATTGCGGAAACTATAGCTTTTATTGTTTTGATACTTGTATTCGACAATTATTATATAAACAGAGAAAAGCTTTTAAACTAAACTCAAACCCGACGCTGACTTATCAGCGTCGGGTCGAATTTTAGTCTATTTCAACCGATATTTTGCAGTTGTTACGATTAGCTGTCGCACGCATAACTGCTCTGATAGCTTTGGCAATTCTGCCCTGCTTACCTATAACTCTGCCCATGTCATCTTCATCAACATGGAGATGGTAAACTGTTACGCCCTCATCGTTGACATCATCGACATCAACACTAACGGCGTCGGGCTTTTCGACCAAGCCTTTAGCTATTGCTATAAGCAGATCTTTCAAGTCTATATCCTCCTGAAAAATTACTTAACGATGTCGCACTTCTTTAAAAGAGCTTTAACAGTTTCTGTCGGCTGAGCGCCGTTTGAAAGCCACTTCTGAGCTTTCTCTGCATCGATTTTGATGTCAACAGGCTCTTTCATCGGGTTGTAGTAACCGATTTCCTCGATGAAACGACCGTCACGGGGATATCTTGAATCTGCTACTACTACACGATAGA
>CAYWDD010000051.1:0-8272 GCA_964456935.1 uncultured Faecalibacterium sp.
ACGAGCGGTACAGAGCAACAGTCCGGTGGACTGTTGTGACCGCGAGCGACCAAGGTGCGCAGTCGCACCGCGAATCGAGCCCCGTCATCCGCTCCAGTTTAGATTATTTCATCGCTTCAATAGAGGCGGTGTTTTATTTTTGCTTGAAAGAGATTTTAGACAACTGTCTATTTGTATTCTGTAGCGAGGAAACCGTCTGTATGTACAGGCGGTTTATATATTTTTAATTTATTTTCACGGTAAAATGTTGATGTTTAATATTGATTTTGCCGAAGTCATGTTGTACAATGAACTCAATTATCGGTGTGGGGGGGTATTGCAATGAAGAGAAAGCAAAAACGTAGGTCTTTTATTGCACTTTTGCTTGTTGCGGCAACGCTTTTTTCGTCAGTGACGTTTGTTTCTGCGGCATCATCGGGCAATAAGAATAAAAGTTCGACAAGCTCAACGTCGAAAAAGTCGGATTCGCATAAACATTCCGTCAGTCAGTGGACAGTGACTAAAAAAGCCACGACCGAAAATGGCGGAAAACGTGAGGGTATCTGTAAAAAATGCGGGAAGAAAGTTAAGGAAAACATTCCTAAAATCGCAAGTGTTACACTCAGATATCAAAAAGGTGTTTTCAACGGAAATGAACTTAAAAACACAGTGACGGTTACGGACAAAAAGGGCAATAAGCTAAAAAAAGGCACAGACTACACCGTTGCTTATAAGAATAATAAGTGGGTCGGTACGGCTAAAGTGACAGTTAATTTTATCGGCAACTATTCAGGCAAAGCCACGAGAAAATTCACTATCGTACCCGTAGCTCCGAGCATTAAGTCGATGACTGCGTATAAGGAGAGCATAAAGCTCAAATGGGAGAAAAACAAGAAACAGACCGACTTCTATGAAATAGAGTATTCTCGTTACAGCGATTTTCGAAATTCCAAGAAAGTCAAGACAGAGAAGAACGTTTCGAGTACAACCATAACAGAACTTGACAGATTGACAACATATTATGTACGCATAAGAGCCTGCAAAGAGGCAGGCGGCAAGAAATATTATTCGTCATGGTCGAAGTACAAGAAAGCTAAAACTAACGGCGAGTATTACGATGTGCCGTACTGCATTGCACAGGGAAAGAAAGTAAAATCATCTTATTTTGACGACGCTGTATTTGTGGGAGATTCCATCAGCGTTAAGCTTACATATTATAATGCGACATATAATGTGTTAGGTAAAGCGAAGTTCCTCACAGCAGGGAGCTTGGGTTCAACAAACGCACTTTGGAAAGTCAGCAACAAGTCGGTACATCCGAGATATAACGGACAGAAAATGAAAGTCGAGGACGCTATATCTCAGATGAAAGGTGTCAAGAAAGTTTACATCATGCTCGGAATGAACGACATATGCTTTGTCGGTGAAAACAAAGCGTTGGAAAACTTTTTGACTTTGTGTGATAACATAAAGAAAAAATCGCCTAACGTAGTTTTCTATGTTCAGTCGGTAACACCCAGAGTTAAGATGACTTCTACCGGTACCGTAACGGAGCTGACTAATGAAAAGATAACACATTATAACAGGCACTTAAGTGAAATATGCAGAGATAAAGGTTGGTATTTCATCAACGTAGCATCTGTTATGTTCGACAACACAGGCAATCTTAAATCCGAGTATTGCAGCGATCCCAGTTCAATGGGTATGCACTTTACAAACGAGGGTTGCAAGGCTTGGGTCGATTACCTTTACACTCACACAGCTTAAAAGGAGATAGAAAATTATGAAAAAGTTAATTTGCATTTTGCTTTCGGTTTTGATGTTATTCGGACTTTGTGCTTGCTCGGGTGACGGCAATGACACAACAAACGAAAACACATCGGAAAGCACATCTGAAAACACTTCCGAAACCACGTCCGAGCCGATAAGCGAAACCGGTATCAAGGAAATCGACATTTCGGCAATAAAAGAAAAAATCATCACTGATCTTAAAATCGAAGATGCGATGGACATAGCTACAGACAGACTTTCGGATCTCTATGGTATTGATTCAAACGACGTTGAGGAAAGTGCTTGCTTTATCACATCAAACGGTGCGTTCCCCGAAGAAGTTATAATGATAAAAGCTAAAGACAGCGATGCGCAAAAGAGAATCGCACAGCTGCTTGAAACGAGAATCGAGGACGTTAAAGTTCAGTCGGAGAGCTATGACGCAGAAAACTACGCTATTGCACAAAAGTGTAAAGTTATCACAAACGGCAACTTTGCAGCAATGTTTATCTCGGCATCACATGAGCAGATGGAGAAGATATTTGCTCAAAGCATAGGTTGATGTCAACGAGATCCGATATACATTTTTGCATAGCTTAAAAACGGGGCTGTCGCACTTTGTGTGATGGCCCTTTTCGGAAAGATTCGGGAAGCCGCCCGCCCGCAGGGCGGGCGGAACGGCAAAGCCGTGCATCCCCGAGCCGTAGGCGAGTGGGATGTCGGATTTGCCGTTGAAAAGCTATCCGAACGAACCACCTTTCAATGTGGAAAAAGCTTACCGAACAGAATCAGATGAAACTCACGGACGGAGGAAAAGTAATTGGTATTTTCAAGTCTTGTTTTTATGTTTGTTTTTCTTGCGGCAACGCTGGTCTTATACTATGCTGTGCCTAAGAAATTCAAAAACACAGTGCTGTTTGCCGTCAGCTTGATTTTTTACGGCTATTCCGAGCCTGTGTATATTTTTCTCATGCTGCTTTCGATATTGATAAATTTTATCAGCGGAATACTTATCGAAAAATGCGGTGATAACGATAAAAAGAAGAAAGCAGTGCTTGCTGCCTGCGTTATCATAAATCTTTCTTTGCTGGGTTATTTTAAGTACACCGGACTTTTCGTTCAAACAGCCAAAAAGTTGGCAATTTTCAGTTTTTTGCCGGATCCGGAAATTGCCCTGCCGATAGGCATATCTTTCTATACGTTCCAAACCATGTCGTACGTTATAGACACATATAGAGGAAACTGTGCGGCACAGAAAAATTTCATAACTTTCGGAACATATGTCGCTTTGTTCCCACAGCTTATAGCAGGTCCTATAGTAAGGTATGTTGACGTTGAAAGGGAGCTTAAGGAAAGACACGAATCTTTTGCACTTTTCTCCGACGGAGTAAGACTTTTTCTTTTCGGACTTGCCAAAAAGGTGCTGATAGCCAATGAAATGGGTTCGCTTTGGGATATGTTTAAAGAATCACCCGATCAAAACGGCATTCTCGGTTCATGGATAGGTATAATCACCTTTACACTTCAAATATATTTCGACTTCAGCGGATATTCGGACATGGCTTGCGGATTAGGCAAGATGTTCGGCTTTAAGTTTGTGAAGAATTTCGATTATCCGTATATTTCAAAGAGCATAACCGAATTTTGGAGAAGGTGGCATATTTCCCTCGGAACATGGTTCAGAGAATATGTTTACATACCCTTGGGCGGAAACCGAAAGGGTAAAGCAAGACAGTGCCTTAACATATTCATAGTTTGGGCATTGACGGGAATTTGGCACGGTGCAAGCTGGAACTTTCTCATATGGGGTCTTTATTTCGGCATCTTGTTGGTTATCGAAAAATTCTTCTTGCTGAAAGTCCTCGACAAGCTCCCGTCTGCGGTTTCTCATATTTACACCATGTTTTTTGTTATCATCGGTTGGGTCATATTTGACTTTACCGATACGTCGGCTATGTTTGAGTATCTCGGTTCGATGTTCGATTTCTCGAACGGACTTATCTCGAACGATGCCCTCTACCTTGCCGCAACACATCTTGTCCTGATCATCGTTGCCGTACTTGCAAGTACACCCTTGGTCAGAAAGATTTATGACAAGGTGAGAAAGTTCAAATATTATCCGATAGCGGAAACGGTGCTTGCGGTTTCGGTGCTTGTCCTTTGTGTCGCATCACTCGTAAGCTCAACATATAATCCGTTTCTTTATTTCAGATTTTAAGGGGAGGCGAAACGATGAAACAAAAGAAGAAAATACTTTTGAGCGTCGTCTTTCTGACATTTATATTTGTTTTGTCGGCTCTTTTCGTGTTTTTACCGAAGTCGGAACGCTCGGAAAACGAAAAGCGTGTTCTTGCAGGCAAGCCCGAACTTAGCTTTACGGCAATTGCGGACGGAACATTTTCAAGTGAGCTTGACACATATCTTGCCGACCATTTTCCGTTTCGTGACTTCTTTGTCGGAGTAAATTCCTACGCAAAGCTTTTTCTCGGAGAGAACGGAAGTTCAGGTGTTTATAAGTGCAGTGACGGTTATCTTATTTCACAGCAAGCGGAGTTTGACCTTAGCAAAGCGGAGTCGAATCTTAAGAATATGCTTGCATTTTCGCAAAAGACAGCTCTTCCTACGACATATGTAATAGTGCCGTCATCGGGATATATCATGGACAGCGTTTTGCCGACATTCCATAAGGAATTTCGTGATGATGAAGTGTTTACGCTTGCAAAAAAGGTTCTTCCGTCAGATGAAATCGTAGACTTAAGTGAATCTTTCCGAAACAACAGTGACGGTGTACAGCTGTATTATAAGACCGACCACCATCTGACAAGTGCCGGTTCAATGCTGATGTACGGTGAAGTATGTAAGGCGAACGGACTTGAAAAAGCCGATTTTACACTCACGAAAACCGTAGGTGACTTTTACGGAACGGCATATTCAAAAAGCGGTTTATGGCTGACAAAGGCTGACAACGTTGAAATCTGGCAAAGCGGCAACACGGGATACAGCGTCAAGATAAAAGAGGGCAAGGAAACCCAAGAATATGACAGTCTGTATTTTGAATCTCATTTTGATGATATGGATAAATATCCCGTTTTCCTTGACGGCAATCACGCACTTGTTACGGTGAAAAATTCAAACTGTAAAAACGGAAAACGTCTGCTCATGATCAAGGATTCGTTTGCACACTGCTTTACGACTTTTCTTATCGAAAACTATGAAGAAATTTGCATGGTTGACATGAGATATTTCAGAGAGAATTTATCGGACTTAATCGAAAGCGAACAACTTAATGAGCTTATGTACGTTTACGGAGTTGAAAACACGGCAACTTCTACGGACATAGCGTGGCTTAATTTACTATAACAAAAGCGCACTCGAAAAACTTGTTTTTCGAGTGCCGAGAATGAGAGCGACGGCACAATGCGCCGTCGCTCTTTCTCTTGCCGAGTCTGTGGAAGGGGGAGCGGAGGGGCAAAAGGTTTCCGCACAGCGGAAACACGCAGCCGCCTGCGGCGGCTGCGTCCCCGTCGCAAAGCGACGGGGCTTTTGCCCCGGACTTCCCTCCTGCACAGACCCACCGAGGGAGCTGACAGCAAACCGACAATTCGCACACGCCGCCTTGCGTTTTCAAGCTGAATTTAACATAACCTAAAATTTAACAATAATTCCGATTTGTTTGCAAATCAGAATTAAAAGCAACAAAATCATAAAAACTGTCTTAAAAAAATAAAAAATCCCGCAAAAACTGCGAGAAAAGTTAAAAAAATACAATTTACCCCCTTGACAAGCTTGACAAAAGGGTGTATACTGCTAAACTGATTTAAAATGTGATAATGGGTCTTTTTCACCTATTTAATAAAGACACAATACCACAAAGCATACAAAAATGTCAATACTTTTTCGCAAATTTTTTGTTTACTGTTGCATGAAGAGAAACAGTAAAGTGTTGGCAAATGTAAATATAAAAGATTGGAGCAGTGGTAAGCCTATGGTTAACGTAACCCCGGTGAATCTCGGAAAGAACACCCGAATGAGTTTCGGCAAGATCAAAGAAGTCATGCAGATGCCGAACCTTATCGAGGTCCAGAAGAATTCATACAAATGGTTTTTGGAGGTCGGACTCAAAGATGTGCTTAAGGACATCGGTGAGATAACCGAGCAGACGGGCAATCTCGTTTTGAGCTTCATTGACTATCGAATGGACGATAAGCCGAAATACAGCGTCAAGGAATGCAAGGAGCGTGACGCAACCTATGCAGCTCCCATGCGTGTGACGGCAAGACTCGTCAACAACGAAACAAACGAGGTAAAAATAAGCGAAATATACATGGGCGATTTCCCGCTCATGACAGACAGCGGTACATTTGTTATAAACGGTGCGGAAAGAGCTATCGTTTCACAGTTGGTTCGTTCTCCCGGCGTCTACTACGGTATGACTCATAACGTGACAGGCAAAAAGCTTTTCACAACAACAGTCATTCCCAACAGAGGTGCTTGGCTTGAATATGAAACAGATCAGAACGATCTTTTCTACGTCCGTATAGATAAGAACAGAAAGATACCCATCACAACATTCATCAGAGCGTTAGGCTTAAGCTCTGATACCGATATTATAGATTTCTTCGGTGCAGATGACAGAATCATCGCCTCGCTTGAAAAAGACAACACAAAGAACACAGAGGAAGCTCTCATCGAGGTTTACAAAAAACTTCGTCCGGGCGAACCCCCCACGCTTGACAGCGCACAGTCACACCTTTACGGTTTGTTCTTTGACGAACACCGCTACGACCTTTCAAGAGTCGGTCGTTATAAGTACAACAAAAAGCTTGCTATATCCGATAGACTCAGAGGCTTTAGAGCCGCTCAGCCGATAGTCAGTGAGCTTACAGGTGAGATACTCGCAGAGGCAGGCGAACTTATCACAAAAGAAAAGGCATACGAAATCGAACAAAACGGTGTAAAGATAGCTTATGTTTCGATCGAGGGCAGAGATGAACCCGTTAAGGTTATTTCAAACCACATGGTCGATATCAAGCAGTTCTTCCCGCAGTTTACAAAGGAACAGCTTTATGATGTCGGCATAAATGAAAATGTCCGTTTCCCGGTACTCCACGACTTGCTTGACACTTGTGAGGCTCTTGAAGATGAGGAGATACTCAAACTCCTCGGTGATAAGAGTGACGAGCTTGTTCCCAAGCACATCATACTTGATGATATATATGCATCTATCAACTACCTTAACTGCCTTGCTTGCGGTGTAGGTAATGCAGACGACATTGACCATCTCGGTAACAGACGTATCCGCTGCGTAGGCGAACTTCTTCAAAACCAGTTCAGAATCGGCTTTACGAGAATGGAAAGAGTTGTCAAGGAGAGAATGATGCTCCAGGCTCAGGAGGCTGACAAAGTCACTCCGCAGGCTCTTATAAATACAAGACCCGTTATAGCCGCAGTAAGAGAGTTCTTCGGTTCATCACCGCTTTCACAGTTCATGGATCAGAACAACCCCCTTGCAGAGCTTACGCATAAAAGACGTCTTTCGGCATTGGGTCCCGGCGGTCTTTCAAGAGATCGTGCAGGTTTCGAAGTTCGAGATGTACACTACAGCCACTACGGAAGAATGTGTCCTATCGAAACTCCCGAAGGTCCGAACATCGGACTTATATCGTACCTTGCAACATTCGCAAGAATCAACGAATACGGCTTTATTGAGGCTCCGTTCAGACCGATAGACAAGAAAACCGGTGAAGTTCTCGAAACTTACGAATACATGACAGCCGATGTTGAAGATGAATTTACGGTTGTACAGGGTAACGAAAAGTTAGACGAAAACAATCATTTTGTCAGAACCAAAGTTAATGCAAGACACAGAGATGAGTTCCTTGAAATAGATCCCTCCTATGCGGATTACATGGACGTTTCTCCGAGAATGGTCGTTTCTGTTGCAACATCACTTATTCCGTTCCTTGAAAACGATGACGCTAACCGTGCCCTCATGGGTTCTAACATGCAGCGTCAGGCAGTGCCGCTTCTTAAGTGCGACTCTCCCATGGTCGGTACGGGTATGGAATATAAGGCAGCTACAGACTCGGGTGTTTGCGTTCTTGCAAAGCGTGCAGGTAAGGTAATACACGTCAGTGCAGATAAGGTAGAGATCCAGTGCGATGACGGTTCTGTTGACGTATACAACCTTATCAAGTTCATGCGTTCAAACCAAGGCACTTGCATCAACCAGAAACCGGTTGTTGAAATAGGCGAAAGAATTACGGAAAATCAGGTAGTTGCAGACGGTCCGGCAACAAGCAACGGTGAATTGAGCTTAGGTAAAAACGCTCTCATCGGCTTTATGACATGGGAAGGCTACAACTACGAGGACGCTGTTCTTATCAACGAAAAACTTGTCCGTGAGGACGTTTACACTTCAATTCATATCGAGGAATATGAGCTTGAGGCAAGAGATACAAAGCTCGGACCCGAAGAAATAACAAACGATATCCCCAATGTCGGCGATGCTTTGAAGGATCTT
>CAYWDD010000052.1:0-8265 GCA_964456935.1 uncultured Faecalibacterium sp.
CAAGACGGCATCGGGCGCAGTATGGCTTGACCCCGAAAAGACAACACCCTACGAGTTTTATCAATATTGGCGTAACGTCGGTGATGCAGACGTTATGAAGTGCATAAGAATGCTCACATTCCTGCCGCTTGAACAGATAGACGAAATGAGTGCGTGGGAGGGCAGCAAGCTCAACGAGGCAAAGGATATCTTAGCCTACGAACTGACTTCACTTGTACACGGAAAAGAGGAGGCGGAGAAAGCAAGAGAAGCCTCAAAGGCACTCTTCGGCGGCGGAGCAGACACAACGCATATGCCGACAACAGAGCTTTCCGACGAAGATTTCACAGACGGTGCAGTTGACATAATTTCGCTCTTAGTCAAGACAGGCTTGACAGCATCACGTTCGGAGGCAAGAAGAGCTGTAGAGCAAAACGGCGTCAGCGTCAACGGTGAAAAGGTAGCGGATTTCAAGACGACCTACACCAAGGACGACATCGGAGAAGAAATGATCTTAAAGCGTGGCAAGAAGAAGTTCATGAAGATCATTGTAAAGTGAGATTAAATATATCAATAAAAGCACGAATGCCACAGGCACTCGTGCTTTTGTGCAGTAAGGGGCAAGCTGTATGGCTTGCCCCTCGCTTTATGCTATGATTCTTTTTTACTTTACCTTAACACTCTTTACTTCGGACCATGATGAACAGAATGTCGGCTCATTATAAAGATCAATTTCAATGGTTTTGTACGTTCTGACTCGTACATAATATTTTGTTCCGCTTATAAGCCGAATTATCGTTTCGGCATTTTTCGACTTGTTTACATCTACGGTATATACATCATTTTTCATGTCCTTTGATGTGCTGTATTGGATTTGGTAGCCGGTTATTCCTTCTGCGTTTTTATCCCATGCAACGGTAAACTGACGAACACCGGCAGTGACTTTCGTAATAGAAGTTTTTTTCGGTACGATCTTAAAGAAAAGCTTTTTTTCTCCTGCATACTTGCCTTTGAACGTAACCGCGACTTCGTATTCACCTACCTTTTTACAGCCTTTCGGATATTTGACTGTATAATCAGTGCCTTTTTTCAATGTCTTTCCGTTTGTGTCTTTGACGGTGACTGTCGGCTTTTGCTTTTCACCGTTGTATTCAAATTTGGCTTTTGAAAGCTTGACTGATTTAATCTTGGCTATCTTTGTGTTGACCTTTGCTTTTCCGCAAATGCTGCAAACGGAACAATTACTGCCGTCAGATTTCGTTGTTGCAGGTACAGTCAACTTACCTGTATATTTGTGAGTATGGCTCTTCAACTCAACAAACTCTATATTGTTTTCCTTTGCGTAATTTTCAGCTGCCGAGCCTTTATAACCCTTGATTTTTACATTCTTGTATACATATTCACCGTATTCGCCGCCTTTATACCAACCGATGAATGAATCATCGAGCGTTGTTACACTTGCGGGTATTTCATATGTTTTAAGCTTTTTACAGCTTGCGAAAGCATCTTCTCCTATTGACGTGAGAGTTATCGGGAACTTGATTTTCTTTAAGCTCCTGCAAGAAAAAAACGCATATGTTTCTATTTTTGTAAGCTTATTCGGTAAGGTTATCTCTTTAAGGCTTGAACATAAGCCAAACGCACTTTCGGGAATGACTGTGATGTTGTTTGAAAGCTTAATGCTTTCCAAGTCATAGCATCTTAAAAAAGCACTTTTACCGAGAGTTTTAACTGAATCTATGTTTGTGACCTTTTTAAGATTTTCACAGTCGAAAAATGCCTCTTCACCTATGCTTTTCAGGTTCTTTGACCCTTTAAATGTTTCGAGGTTTTTACTGTATTCAAATGCACCGTAGGCTATCTTCGTTACGCTTTCGGGGAGTGTGTATGAAGTTCCCGTCTTTGCGGCACAATAGCGTATAAGCTCAGTCATTTTTTTGTTGAAAAGTACGTTCTTGACTGATTTGTAATTCGGGTTTTTCGAATTGACCTTTATTTTTTCTAAGCTCGATGTTCCCTCTAATGCTCCATATCCTATCTTTGTTACACTCTTCGGTATCGTGATACTCTTTAAGTTGGTGCAAAATGAAAATGCTTTTTCTCCTATTTCCTTTACACCGTTCGGAATTTTCACCGATACAACTGCACAGTCTTCAAACGCATGATTACCTATCGTTTCAACGGTTGAGGGGATAGTGAGCTCTTTTAAAGAATCGCACGAACAAAATGCATTTGAACCTATTTTTGTGACACCGTTCGGTATCTCAACTTTTTCGATATCCCATGAACTGTCGAACACATTGTCACCGATCGTTTTTAAGGTACTCGGAAGTTTGAGCGATTTGAACTTGCTTTTATAGAATGCAAAAGTTCCGATTTTTGTCACACCTTCGGGTATAACAAGGTCGGTCACAAGTTGACCGTTGAGATAAAACGCGTCGCTGTATTCGATGGGGTTTGATCCATAGGACGGAAAGTCAATCTCGCACCATGCCGCAAGGTCGCTTATATGTGTTTCTTCAAGTTTACGACAATTGTAGAATGCATCTTTGCCGATTTTTTTAACGCTTGAGGGAATGGTTATCTTTTTCAAATAGTAACATTCAAAAAAAGCGTTACTTTCTATGGTCGTAACACCGTCGGGAATATTTACGACATTTATATCACTGTATCTGAACAGACCTTTCGGTATCTTTTTTATACCGCTCGGGAGTGTTATTTCTTTTACCTTAAGGTGTTCAAATGCGGCATTATCAAGCTGTTTTGCGGATTGAGGGATACTCAAAGACTTAAGGTGTGTGGATCTGAACGCCCCTCGCTTGATTCTTGTTACACCTTCGGGAACAGTCAATTCTTTGAGATTGTCACAATATGCAAATGCGTTTTTTCCTATAGTTTTAACCGTGCTTGGAACGGTATAAGCTGTGTCTTTTTTTGCACCGGGGTAGCCGAGAATTTCTGTCTTATCTTTGTCAAACAGAATGCCGTCTTGTGATGAAAAATACGGATTGTTGCTGTCAACATTGACGCTTTCAATACCGGTGGTTCTGTAAAATGTTGTATATGAAATTTCTGCTACCGAGGCAGGTATATTCAAGTTCTTTAAACTCGAACAACCGTAAAAAGCATCATCTTCTATTTTTGTAACACCGTTCGGAATTACGATATCGGTTAAGTTGTTGCAGTAAACGAACATATACTTGCTGATAGTTTTAAGGCTTTTCGGAAGTGTTATCTCTTTCAGATTTTCACAACGCTCAAATGCATTTTTACCTATTGATGTTATCTCGTCCGGTAAAATAACTTTTTCCACTTTTGTGCAGCTTAGAAAAGCGTAATCACCTATGTTTTCCACTCCGTCTTTTATGACGATCTTCTTGATTTTCTTTTTTGCTTTGTACCATGGCGGGAAATATGCGGTGTCGTTTGCATAGTCGTACATTTTTCCGCTGCCGCTTATTGTCAATGTGCCTTTGCTGTTGATTTTCCAAGTCAGATTCTTACCGCAAGTGCCTTTTGATGTTGCAGAGGCTGCGGAAACGTTCATTGTCGGAACAACACTTATCAGCATTATCACAACCAACATAAACGACAAAATTCGTTTCATTTTTGTTTTCATTGGATTTTCCTCCTATTAGATTTATTTTGTCGAGGTTTCCCCCGCAAAAACATAGTAGCAGGAAAATATACGTTTTACAACAATCTTAAGGAAAACGTCAGAAAAACTTAAGGTTTTCTTAAGGATCTTAAGGTTTTCTTAAGGATTTCCACTTTAACTTAGGCACAAACCATTGACAACACCGTCAAAAAGTGCTAACATTTTCCGTTGTAAAATTAAGGTGGTGCGTTATATGATAAATTCAAAAGGATTGCAAACTTACTCGAAAAAAGAACGTAATATGTACCTTATCGGTGCTGTAGGTCAGAACTTTATTTACAGTACCATTAGTAATATATTAGCTTATTATTTGCAGTTTACTATATTGATTCCTGCCGCAACTGTCAGTGCTATTATGACCGTTGCCAGAGTTATAGATACTTTCAATGACCCGATGATGGGTTCAGTCGTTGACAGAACAAGAACTAAATGGGGAAAATGCAGACCTTACCTCTTGTTTGTACCCATTCCGCTTTCAATATTGGCAATACTTTGCTTTACAAATTTCGGCTTTTATAATGCGGATATCGGACTTTTTGAGGGCAAAAACCTGCTTATGGTTCTGTGGTCTGCCGCAATGTATATAATGTGGGATCTGACTTACACAATGGGCGATATCCCTTATTGGGGTATGACAAGCCTTGTGACGGAGGATCATGAGGACCGTGAAAATCTCCTTTCTTTTGCCCGTGTTTTCGGAAGTACAGGCTACACTGTACCTTATATCGGGGCGCAGTCCATGGCTCTTGCTCTCGGTGGCGTGTTTGCGACTAAACTCGGAAACGACGCTCAGGGCGAAAAGCTCGGTTTCTTCGTTTCGGCACTTATCCTTTGCTCTGTCGGTGGCATTTTATTCCTCATGGCAGGTCTGGGTACAAAAGAAAAAATAGCTCCCTCCGAGGAAAAATATACCCTCAAAGAGAACTTCAAAATCATGCTCGGAAATAAGCCTTTCAGACAAATACTCATTTCGGGCATCATATCAAGTCCGACAAATCTTGTCATGATAGCCGCAACTCCGCTTATTACATATTATTACTCAAATAAGGAAAGCTCACTTTACCTGTTTTATATTATCGTACTCGGAGGTTCGCTGTCGGTGGGGCAGATACTCGGAATGTCAATCGTACCGAAATTGCTTAAGCGTACAACAAAAAAGAAAGCATATAACACCTGCCGAATTGTGAGCGTAGTCCCGTATCTGCTGATATTCGTGATGTATCTTACGGCAAATGAGCATCTGACCGAGCCTGTATTCGTTGCCGCAGCGTTTGTACTTTTCCTTTTGTGCGGCGGCTCAATGGGCGTCACGAACGTCTTGCAGTCGATAATGATAGCCGATGCAGTCGATTATGAAGAATACCATAACGGCATAAGACCCGACGGTGTTTTCTTCTCCGGTCAGACCTTTATCACAAAGCTTAACGCAGGCATAGCGACTATACTCAGCGGTGTTGCTTATTCACTGGTCGGATTTTCCGATACAAATGTCGCAAGAGTAAACGAGTATATCGCAAATGGGGGAGTGGCAAGAGAGAATCCGGAGTTTACAAAATATATGGCTCTTTTATTCTTCCTTGTATCCATACCGCCTGCAATAGGAAACCTACTTGCAACTATTCCGACACGTCATTACTGTCTTGACAATGAGGAGCATGACAGAATTTTGACAGCGCTTAATGAACGCAGACATCAAGAAAACGCACAATAACAAAGCAAGACCCCTTCGCAAAAGCGAAGGGGTCAATTCAATTATTCTTATTAATTACAGAATACCGATTCCGAAAATGTTGTTAAGAAAAGCGAAAAGCTCTGCGAAGAATGATTTAATAGCCTCTAACATTTCATTTGCTCCTTTCTTATCTTTTTTACAGCTTTAGTATAGCGGTAAAACATGGAATAGGTATGAACACACAGTTAATAATGTTATCAATTTCAGTGACAAGTTAAGGAGTTGGGTTTTAGCTGTTCTGACTTGAAACTTTTTCTTCTATCTTAGACTTTTATTCCCGTCAGGCTCATCTGTCAGCGGCGGCATCGGCACCTACTCGCACAGTGCCTGACGGCACACGCTCGCAGGTACACGCTGCCGCCGCTCCGCCCGCCCTGCGGGCGAGCGGTTCTCACAAAAAAACATTCCCCACCTTGCGGTGGGGAAGTTCATCTTTTTTTCAAGATATCATCGATCACATCTTGCTATCCTGCAGAATTAGTAGAGTTCGATCTCGAAATACTTGTTAAGAAGACCAAGAAGATAGTTGATGATGTCTTTGAATGAAGCGATAGCTGCATCCTTAAGTGCGTTAAGATCCATTGTATTTACTCCTTTCATTTATTATTACGATAGGATTATAAACCATGTAAGGCTGCAAATGGTGAACAAATTATGAACATGGTTATAAAATATCGACTTTTTACAAGAAAATTTCAAATAAATTCAACAATTGGGTTGCATCGTAAAAACATAAAAAAATTCTCCGCATAAAGCGGAGAATTTTGTTGTAAGATATCATCGATCACATCTTGCTATAATTAAAAATTATTCAGCATCTGCGAAAATGCCTTCAAGATGAGCTACGAGTAACTCGATGAACTTTGCTACAAAGCCTTCAAGTACTCCCTTTGCATATGTGAGAAAATCCTGCATTGTTATATCTCCTTTCATATTTTTAATACAAGATGATTATAAGATATGATACAGTTAAAATGGTGAACAAACTGTGAACTTTGTTATCCAAAACCGATTTTTATTATAAAATGTTTAAATCAAGTCAACAAACGAAAAAATCCGCTTGCATTAAGCAAGCGGACAAATTCTTCTTGTTTTAAGAGCGAGTAATCAAATTACAGGAGCTCGATACCAAGAATAGCGTTAAGCCATGCAAAAAGCTTTGCAAGGATTTCCTTGAGTGCTGTTAAATCCATTACTATTCGCTCCTTTCTCTTTTTATTACACTTAGATTATAAGGTATAAAACGCATTATTTGGTGAACAAACTGTTAACAATATGAGTGTTTTAGCCTTAAATTATAAAATAAGTTTAAAGTTTAGATACAAATATTAAAAAGATTAAAACTTTAATCGACATTTAGCTGAGTTTGTGTATAAACAGTCCGCTTAAGAGTTTCGGCTCGAACCAAGTTGACTTCGGCGGCATTATCTTTCCTGCGTCCGCTATTGCCATCAGATCGTCAAGCGAGGTCGGGAACATAGAAAATGCGGCTACCATGTCATCGTTTGCACGTCTTTCGAGTTCACCCAAGCCTCTGATACCGCCCACAAAGTCGATTCGCTTGTCGGTTCTCGGATCTTCTATCCCGAGGACGGGTGTTATCAGGTTGTTCTGCAAGATTGAAACGTCAAGTCTGCCTACGGGGTCTGACTCGTCATATGTGCCGTCTTTTGCCGTCATCTTATACCACTTGCCGTCAAGGTACAAGCCGAATGTGTGCTTTGCCTCCGGTTTGTAAGCACCGACGCCGGTGTACATTTCAACGTCAAATTTGTCGCTTATTTTCTCGATAAATTCTTCTTTTGAATAGCCGTTGAGGTCTTTTATAACTCGGTTGTAGTCCATGATTTCAAGTTCGTCTGACGGGAAAGCAACGCTTAAGAAGAAATTAAATTCTTCCGTTGTGTCATAGTCGGGGTACTTCTGCCTGCGTTTTGCTCCGACCTTAACAGCCGAGGCACAGCGGTGATGACCGTCGGCGATGTAGAGGTAGTCGATTTTTGCAAAAGCGTCGGTGATCTTGCCGTTGACTTCGTCGCAGTCGATGACCCAAACCGTATTGCCGATGCCGTCTTCTGTTACAAAGTCGTAAACCGGTTCGTGATTTTTTTGCCAGTCTGATATGATAGCTGCGACCTCTTTATTTTCTCTGTAGGCTAAGAAAATCGGACCTGTGTTAGCGTCGCAGTAGTCAACGTGGTTGATTCTGTCCTGCTCTTTGTCGGCACGGGTAAGCTCATGCTTTTTGATTATATTATTATTGTAATCGTCAATACTTGCACAGCCGACAAGACCTGTCTGACTTCTGCCGTTCATTATCTGACGGTAGATGTAAAAGCACTTCTTTTCGTCCTTTTTGCATATGCCGTCACTGACGAGCTTGTCGAGATTCTCACGCGCCTTAAGGTAAACCTTTTCATCGTAGATATTGATATCTTTATCAAGATCGACCTCTGCCTTGTCAACGTGGAGGAAAGAGTAGGGGTTGCCCTTGACCATTTCTCTTGCCTCGTCACTGTTCATAACGTCATAGGGAAGTGCTGCGACCTTATCCGCTTTGTCGGGTACGGGTCTTATTGCGTTGAATGCTTTAAAAACTGCCATAAAAATTCTCCTTGGTTTTTTCTTATATTTTAAACGCTATAAATATATTTGTCAATATTTTCCGCATTAAAGAGGGTTAAATTTGTGGAAAGGTGCGAAGCCGCCCGCCCGCAGGGCGGGCGACGGGTGCGGACGTGTACCGCCTCACGCCGCAGGCGTGAGGCGGTGCCGAACGCGCCCGTGTCCTTTGGCGACCGAGAGGGGTTCGATGCCCCTCTCGGTCGCTTTCAAGCCGATGTGAAATGAAATTTGCAATGTTGAGTATAATTCAAAAAATAAGGTGAAAAATATT
>CAYWDD010000053.1:0-8230 GCA_964456935.1 uncultured Faecalibacterium sp.
TGGAATCTTGAGAACATCTCATAGAACACAAGTCGCAAGCTCTGTATACCGGTCAAAAGACCTTCAAGTGCGATAACGACTATGTTACCGAGAATGACAACGATTATTCCTTTTACGCTTGACGTATCGCCTGCAAGCGTAAATACGACCATCATCATACTTGCGTGTACGATAACAAATGCACCGACACGAAGGAACGACAGTGTATTGCTGAAATATGACAGAACGTATTCAAGACACTCAAACAGGTTCTGAAGTACAAAGTCCGATATCGAATCGGGTTTCCAGTTCTTGTGATGATCGACTATGCCTATCAAAATCTCCTTGCAGAAAAGAATGACAAACGTAACTAACATTACGGGTATCAAAACTGCGTTGGGGATAAGTGTCGGACCGCCCATAAAAGCATAGATGGCACTTGCACCGCAACAGTAGAAGATTATTCCCGTTATTCCGTTTTCGCTGAACAGTGCCTCGCCTATCTGCTTTCGCTTTATGCTTATCACCGTATGTAGCAGCATTGCCGCTATGACGAGAACAACGCCTATTCCTATTGCGAAAATCAAGACTCCGTTGACGCTTTCCATGACTTCCACAGGCTTTGAGGACAATCCTATTGCGTGGTACAGCGGATCGAGTGCTTCTTCGAAACCGAACACAGAGCCGAAAACAAGTCCGCCTATTGTCGATGCTATACCGCAGGGAACAAGAATCTTTCCGAGTTCTATCTTTTTAAGCTTATAGGCTAAAAATCCGCCTATCGCAAGCAGTAAGCCTTGACCCACGTCACCGAACATTACACCGAAAACAAAGGTGTACACCAAAGCGACAAAGAATGTGATATCCATGTCGTAGTAGTTCGGCAGACCGTACATATTGACAAAGTACTCATAGGGTCTGTTGAATTTCAGATTTTTAAGTCTTACGGGAGGCTCATGCTCGGGAACGTCCTCGGGATCATAGGTTTCGACCTCTACCCCCTTAAACGACGTAAGTTTTGACACAAGAGCCTTAGCCTTTTTCGCAGGCACCCAGCCGACCATATAAAAGCTGTTATCGAGAATGAACGCATACTTGCGAACTTCAAACACCGTGTTTTTCGATTGTATCATAGCATATATAGCTTTAAGCTTGCTTTCCTCGGTGCTGAATATCTCTTTTATCTTGTCATCGCACTCTTTTATAGATGCTCTGATTATCTCTTCGTTATCTCTGAGATTTTTGATTATCTCGTCTATAGAGCCGACCGCTCCGGGTATCCACATTCTCTCAAAGTGCAAAGCGGAGAATATTCTGTCAACCTCGTCCGCTCTGTCTCTGGGAGCAACGTAAGCACCCCAGCTGTCCTCTCCCTGAACGGTACAGGGTATGTACAGAACGTAAGGGTTGTCACTGTAGGCAAGTTCCAGCTTTTCGGCATTTTCTTTCGGCATTCTTCCGAAACGTGTTGCGACAAACTGACTTGACAAAAGTTCGTCTATCGGTATTTCAAGACCCTCGAAGTGACTGAACTTTTCTATTCCGTCCTCACATTCTTTGAGCTGATCCAAAAGCTCTTTTCTCTTTTTGTTAAGCTCACCGACTTTTCCGCCTACGGAGAAAACATATTCTCCAAGCTCGTCCTCGTCTATTTCGAGTTTATCGTTCTTTCCGGAATAGTCCTCAACATTGAAGTTAAATTCGTCCGCAAGCTCTTTAACGCTTTGCTGAATTGCCGAATAGGGATTTTCTCCTGCGTTTGTGCTGAATCCCAAGACGTTCGACATATATTGGATAGCCTGTTGAGGATTGAATTTTCCGTCAACCGTACTGTATTCGAGTATTCCCTCAAGATGAATGTCCGCACCGCTTGAAATGGTAAGTTTCAATATATCGTTAAAGCCCATGTATTCATCTGCCTGTTCGACATGGAACTCACCGTTCAAAAGGCACTTAGAAATGATTTTATCTAACTTGTTGGTCTTTCCGGTAAAAGACACAAGTTTCATTTTTTCTATTGACATTTTCCACTCTCCTTTCCCGTTTTAATCGCCCACACCTATGAGCAGACTCTTTATTTCATCGGGACTCATTTTGTACTTTACGCCCTCGATGATGTGTATCATGTTTTCCGTTTCGATATTTTCAAGAAACATGAAACAGAACATGGTAACGTTCGGATCATCGCTGAATCTCAGCAAGTGCTTATACATTTTGTAATTTTCTTCGTTTATCGCCTGTTCGGCATAATCGGACTTTTCTATCTTCGATGCATAGTTTTTGTACTTTGTGGTTTTAAGTATCCTCAAAAGTTCTTTTTCGTCAGATGCGTTTAAAAGCTGTTTTATCTGCTTTTGAGTCAACCCCGTCAAATGTATCGGAGCAAGACTTCTGATAATTCTTTCGGACGAAGAAGAAAAATACTTCTTTGTTCTGTAAAGCTTATCTATAAACTGTGTGTCCGCTTTTGTTGAAAGCAGGTCGAACAGCTCACCGCTCGCTTTTGACTTTTTCTCGCTTATGAGTTTATATTCAAACTCGTAGAAATAGTTAAGAAGTTCACATTCGTATTCTACATAACCTGCCGCCGAGTCATAGCACTTACTTATAAGTGCTTTATACGGTGTACCCTCAAGGCTCTCTATAAGCTCGGGTATCGTCTTTACGTTCATAAGGTCGTATGCGTCAAGGCTTAAGCTCTTTGTATAAAACGCAGGAACATTCATGACGTATTTATCCGTATTTTTAAGAAGTATACTCTTAATGCACGAGAGTATCTGGTTTATCTCCTCTTTGACAATGAAATAGTTATGCAGCTTTTCACCGAATGACATCTCATATCTGCACAAGGTAGCAAAGCGATTATATGACAGCTTTTTTATCAAAAACTCAACGTAGCCTTCGTCAATTCCCGCTGTGACTGTATTTTCAAAAGCATCGGCATATGCTGTTCTGCCTTTGAGATATGACACTATCTCCGTTGCGGAACGGCAGGAACATAAAGCGGAATAGTCCTGTAAACTCAGCCTTTTGCCGTACATCGCACGGGCTTTTGCCATTATTGCGTTGAGCTTATACTCAAGTATTTTCATTAAAGTCCTCCTTTCATGAAAAATGTGGATTTCTTTCAGCCGACAGTTCTCTTTGTCAGTTCATCGACCCATTCGTCGCATTTTTCATTATAGAGTGCCTCAAGTGCAGCCATTTTTCTTTCGCATTCGCTTTCGTGTACCTTAATAACGGATTCGTATTCTTTCTGCTTTTCGGCTTTTATTTTTTCTATTGCCTTTTCAACTTCGCCCTCGCTCTTTTCTTCAAGCTGTGCTTTTGCCTCGGCAAGCTTTTTTTCAACGTTTTCACGTTCTTTGTTCGCCTCTTCGACAGTAAGCTTGGCTTTTTTATCGACAGCAAGTATCTTTTCAAGCATATCTTTCATGGCTTTTTCTCCTTTCGGGCAATGTATCGTCGCTTTTCCGACAACTAGCAATTATATCACTAAATAGTTTAAATTCAACAGCAAAATGTAACGAAAATAGATATGTTTTTTTCGCTGTTTCTGTTACTTTTTTTGCTCATGTATGTACAGGCTGATAGCCTTTGTAAACAGATAGCCGTAGCTTTCGGCTTTCTGTGTTCCGACGCCCTTGATTCTCATGAATTGAATTTTATCGGTAGGCTTTACCGCACTCATTTCACGAAGTGTTGCATCGGAAAATATAACAAACGCAGGAACATTTTTCTTGTCGGCAAGTTCCTTTCGCAGCTTTTTGAGAAGTGAGAACAACTCATCGTCGGGTTGTTTCGTGGCGGCTTGCTGTTCTTTAGCTGCCGCATACGGTATATGCACTCTTTTTCCGTGGAAAAGTATGTCTTTTGAATTATCGTTAAGCTTTAACACACCGTTATCCGAATCGGCAAAGCCTTCTTTAACAAGGTATAAAATTATTTCGGTTATTCTTTCCTCCGAATAGCTGTTCATTATTCCGAAGGTCTTTATCTCGAAAAACTCCGATAACTTTGTGTTTTCAATATTGCCCTTAAGCACATCTATTATCGCACCGGTATTAAGCTTTTCTTTAGTTCTTGCGACAGCCGAAAGTATCTTCTGCGACTCAACTGTCACATCGGCATATTCTCTGACCGAACAGCAAGAAGAGCAATTACCGCATTTACCGTCATATTTTTCACCGAAGTACGAGAGGATAAAAGCTCTAAGACAGGTTTCCGACGAACAATAGCTTATCATTTCGGAAAGCTTTGTGTTTTTTCTTCTTTTTATCCTTTCCATCTCCACCTCGCTCATTTCTTCGTTATCGGACGGGTGGGTTATGAAATACTTCTGGATACTGATATCTCTTCCCGAATAAAGCAAGATGCATTCGGCATTTTCTCCGTCTCTTCCGGCTCTTCCTGCCTCCTGATAATAGCTTTCGATATCTCCCGGCATATTATAGTGCAAGACAAACGATACGTTGGATTTGTCTATACCCATTCCGAAAGCGTTTGTAGCTATCATGACCTTAACATCGTCACAGACAAAACACTCTTGATTATGCTTTCTTTCATTTGACGGCAGACCTGCATGATATTTTGTTACACTATAGCCGTCGCCGTATAAAGCGTCATAAAGCAACTCGACATTCTTTCTTGTTGAACAGTATATGATACCGCTTTTGTCCTTATTTACATCAAGATAGCTTTTGATAAAGCCGAGCTTATCTTTTGGCTTTCTGACTTCAAAATAGAGATTTTTCCTGTCAAATCCCGTTACAATCGTTTTCGGATTTTCCAATCTCAACAGCCTTATGATATCTTTTCTGACAATTTCCGTTGCCGTTGCGGTGAAAGCCGTAACTATCGGTCTTTCCTCGAATGTATCTATAAAGTCCGCTATCTTTAAATAGCTGCTCCTGAAATCTTGACCCCACTGCGACACGCAATGAGCCTCGTCTATACACACGGCGGATATTTTGATGCTTGACACAAGTCTAAGAAAACCGGCTTGATCCAATCTTTCGGGCGAAACATACAAAAGTTTATATCTTCCGTAATAAGCGTTAGCGTAGACCTCACGCATTTTTTCCGAATCGAACGATGAGTTTATAGCCTCTGCCGATATACCGTTTTCCTGCAAGGCGAATATCTGGTCTTTCATCAATGATATCAGCGGCGAAATGACAAGTGTTGTTCCCTCAAGCATCAAGGCGGGTATTTGAAAGCAAAGTGATTTTCCCGCACCTGTCGGCATTACCGCCAAGACATCTTTTCCGTCAAGCATGGCATCGATTACGGTTTCCTGACCGTTTCTGAATCCGTCATATCCGAAATACTTTTTCAGTACACCGAGCTTATCTTTACCGTAGGTTTTCATTTGCAGATGTTGATTATCGCTTTGGTGAAGATTTTTGCCGCAGCTATGAGGTCATCTATCGGCATAAATTCATCTGCACCGTGCATATTTGTGTCAACGTTCGGCATTATCGCACCGAAAGCTACGCCTCCGTCAATCTCATGGACGTATGTGCCGCCTCCTATCGCCTCACAATAGCCTTTTCTTCCGCTGACTTCCTCGTATGCCGAAAGCAGCTTCTTAATAAAGTCGCTGTTCTCGTCAACATGATGTATCGGGGTAATGAAAGTGCTGTCAAGGGTGAATCCCTCTGCGGCAAACCGATCTCTTACTTTAAACGCAAGGTTTTCTTCGTTTGCACAAAGCGGTACTCTTGAGTCAAACGCACCGTCTACATTTGTTCCGTCAAAGTTCAAGATATCAAGCGTCATTGTAAGCTCACCCGAAACCTCGTCTTTCATGTTTACACCGAGCCCCTCGCCCCTCGTCTTTCCGTGGGGGAAGAACTTTGCAAGCGTCTTGAACGGTTCCAGCGTACATGATGAAGAATCAAGTGAAGATATCAGTGAAACGAGTGCCGTTATCGGATTGTTTCCGAGTTCGGGAGTTGATGCGTGAGCACCCGAACCGACAGCAAGGACGGTTATTTTATCATCGCTTTCGCTAAGGTCAAAATCAATTTTTGTATCATCATGCAGCTTATCGGCTATAGATTTTACTGTGTCGAAAGCAAAGCCTTCGAGTACAGCCGTTGCTTTATTCGGAACGGCATTGATAACAAAACCGCCGTTAAAAGAAACGACTTTCTTGCAAGAATCATCGGCTTTCACAGTGCCTTTGAAGTGCTTGCTGAAGTGTCCTCTTTCGACATTTGTTACGGGGAAAGATGAATCGGGAGTGAACACCATGGGCGGCATACCTCTGTGTTCCGTATAGTATTCGATGTCATTTCCGCCTGTTTCCTCGCTTGTTCCGACAATAAGACGGACATCGCTCTTAAGTTCGACACCGATTTCACGCACACACTTCATTGCGTACAAAGCGGCAATAACGGGTCCTTTATCATCACTCGTGCCTCTGCCGAAAACCTTGCCGTCACGCTCTGTCATTTCGTAGGCAGGCACGGTCCAGCCGTCACCCTCGGGTACGACATCAAGATGACCGAGCATGGCAAGTGAGGCATCGCCGCCGTGAAAACTTATCTCACCTGCATAGTTATCGACATTCAATGTTGAAAAGCCGTAATTTTTAGCGATAGTCAGCATTTTTTCGAGAGCTTTTTTCGGCTCTGCACCAAACGGTGCATCATCGGTTTTCTCTCCACGGACGGACGGGATTCTTATAAGAGAACCGAGATCCGAGAGCATATTTTCTTTTTCTTTTTCAAAGTACGCATTGATTTTATCATTCATGACAGTTTCACTCCGATTTTTAGATTCTAATGATTTTCATATCATTGTACCACATCGGTACGGCATTAGCAAGGAAAAACATTAAATATTAGGAATCAGGAAATAAGATATTCACGGTACGCCCGCCTTTTTGCTTAATAGTAAGTTTAGATAAATTAATTTAAATTTTTAGCTGATTTTTTGAAAAAGGGGTTGACAAGCGGCAATAATAAGCATATAATAACTAGGCACTCAAGAGAGAGGCAAAAGTAAATATCGCGGGGTGGAGCAATTGGTAGCTCGTCGGGCTCATAACCCGGAGGTTGCAGGTTCAAGTCCTGTCTCCGCAACCAGAAAACACGCACTTCTTTGAAGTGCGTGTTTTAGTTATGTTCAGCAACGTTAATAACGGCATTGGGACTTACCCCCGAACGCAAGTGAGTGGGGTGATGGACCAATGCCGCCGCTGATCAGTGTTCGATAAGCAGAAATTTGAAGGCTGTACAGCTTGAAATTCAAACGATCAAGTACAGCCTTTCCACTGTGAACAGTTGAAAAATAAATATCAATGCTTTTTCGTTCATAATACACTGCCCTTTTAAGTGACATTTGACAACTTGATATACACCGAAATTACTTATCTTTGACATCTTTATACTGCTTGCCATTATAGTATGCAAATTCTTTTTCTCTTTTTTGTTTAAAAACTTTAAATTCATTTTCAGAGTAACCATGAGCTGAAAAGAACTCATGCAAGCTTTGAAAAGGATTGCAATTTGTTCTATTTAACAAATCAATATAGCACGTTATTGTATTACTGAGTGTCACAGCGGAAAATTCGGGATCTGTTTCGGAATCCTCCAGCACTTCATCAATAAACGCAGTAATCGAATCGTCAACAAACTCTAATATGTAATTCAGTTTTTCGTCGGTGTTAAAATTCATATATTACCTCGTATAATCTATTGTGTAGGTATAAACTGTATTGATGCAATTTTAAAACCTACTGCCTAACAGCTAGTACCTATAATGGTGTAGTTCCCTACGGTCGCAATGATGCGATATTTGCACTTCATTAGCGAAGGACATCATTTGACATAGGCAAACATCATTGAAAAAGCGTACTTGCCCGATGGACAAATACGCTTTTTCCTGGCAGGGATGGCAGGATTCGAACCTACGCATGTAACAGTCAAAGTGTTATGTCTTACCGCTTGACGACATCCCCAAATATATTCAGATATAAGAAAGTGACCAATCTCTTGGTCACGCTTTCCCGTTTGTGGGGTGGATGATCGGGGTCGAACCGACGACCTCCAGGGCCACAACCTGGCACTCTAACCAACTGAGCTACATCCACCATAATGGCGCGGTTTGAGGGACTCGAACCCCCGGCCTACTGCTTAGAAGGCAGTTGCTCTATCCGGCTGAGCTAAAACCGCAAATGGCAAAAAAATGGAGCGGGTGATGGGAATCGAACCCACACGACCAGCTTGGAAGGCTGGGATTC
>CAYWDD010000054.1:0-8109 GCA_964456935.1 uncultured Faecalibacterium sp.
GCGTTACGGCGGGATAAGTGCGTTCGAGCGGAGCGAGAAAGCACTGCATACCGCCTGTGTGCAGGGAGTCGGTTTAAATAAAAATTGAAAGGCTACACGAACCGAAAGTCAGCACTTCTCGTCGCCCCTGAAAGGGGAGATGTCTTTTTTGTTCTGCGAACAAAAAAGACAGAGGGGTTTTCTTCCCTTTGTGCAGAGAACTAAAAGTCAACAAACCTTGGCTCTCCTGAAAGGAGAGCTGGCATTTTATTTGCTTGCAAATAAAATGACTGAGAGGTTAACTTCCCACTGTAAACAAACCCAAAACCCAGCACAATAACTTTGCATTTTGCCCTTTGCCCTTTGCATTTGCGAACGCAGTGAGCAGAAGTCTGACATTCGGATTGACTCTTTCCCTCACTTGTGATACAATTTACCTATCACAAGCATGGAGGACAGTATGAAAAATTTATCCGACGCTAACGTTATCAAGGATATTATGACAAGACACGGTTTCAGCTTTTCCAAATCGCTGGGACAAAACTTTATAATAGATCCCACAGTCTGTCCGAGAATAGCGGAAGAAAGCGGAATCGACAAAAATACAGGTGTAATAGAAATCGGGTCGGGTATAGGTGTCCTGACAGCCGAACTTGCCAAAAGAGCCGCAAAGGTCGTGTGCATTGAGCTTGATAAACGACTTCTTCCCGTACTCGAAGAAACTCTCGGCGAATTTGACAACATCACCGTTATCAATGCCGACGTTCTTAAGGTCGATCTTCATAAAATAATAGAAGAACAGTTCGGCTCTATGAAAGTTGCGGTGTGTGCGAATTTGCCTTATTACATAACTTCACCTATAATCATGATGCTGCTTGAAAGTCATTTGCCTATAGAATCCGTAACCGTAATGGTTCAGCGTGAGGCAGCCGACAGACTTTGTGCCGATGTCGGTTCAAGAGATGCCGGTGCGGTAACGGTGGCGGTCGATTACTACGCAAAGGCTCAAAAGCTTTTCAACGTGTCAAGAGGCTCGTTCATGCCCTCACCGAATGTTGACAGTGCGGTAATAAAACTCGATATTCGTGACGAACCTGCGGTCAAGGTCGAAGATGAGCAAAAATTTTTCCGTCTGGTAAAATCAGCTTTCGGTCAAAGAAGAAAGACTGCGGTCAATTCGATAAGTTCGGGAATGGGCATACCGAAAGAACAGGTGTCTGCGGCACTTGAAAGAGCGGGCTTTGACAAGAACGTCAGAGCGGAAATATTCACAATGAATGACTTTATGAGGCTTTGTAAAGAGCTTTAAAATCGGAGGAATATATGAAGATAACAACATTAGTCGAAAACACATCAAATTGCAATCTCAAAGCCGTACACGGTTTGTCGTTTTATATCGAAACCGAAAACCACAAAATACTCTTTGACTTAGGTCCCGATGATACTTTGTTTAAGAACGCAAAGAAGAAAAACATCGACTTAACACAGGTCGATACCGTTGTCATATCGCACGGTCACTTTGACCATGGCGGCGCATTAAAACGATTCTTAGATTTGAATAAGTCTGCTAAAGTGTACATTCAGCGTAGTGCATATGAGCCTCACTTTACAAAAGCGTTGTTTTTGAAAATCGACATCGGACTTGACATAAAGACAAAAGACGACCCTAGGGTAGTCCTGCTTGACGGTGACTATGAAATTGACGATGAGCTGTTCCTCTTTGTTTCTCGCTTTGAGGACAGACTTAAGTCCGAGGCAAACAAGGCGCTTTACTCAAAAGACGGACCTGACGATTTCAAGCATGAGCAGAACCTCTTGATAAGAGAACATAAAAGGGTACTCATGACAGGGTGCGCTCACTCGGGTGTCATCGGCATATTGCAAACCTCGGATACAAGACCGGAGTATTGCATAGGAGGTTTTCATGTTTACAATCCCGTCAACAAAAAGACCGTTTCAGACCGCCAACTTGAACAGCTTTCACAACTTCTCGGCGCATACGGTGACATCAGATTTTATACCTGCCACTGCACAGGCACGAAAGCGTTTGAATATCTCAGAAAAAAGCACAAGAACATAAGATACATTTCCTGCGGTGACACGATAACGATTTGATGGGAACAATTCACATTTTTCTTAAAATCACGCAAAAATCATTGACAATATATTAACTTTATTGTAGAATTGTAATAACGGTAAAGATTGCTTGAGGCAATCTTATTAAAATTTCATAAGGAGGATAATATAATGGATTTCTTAAAGTTAGTACAGGAAAACTGGGATCAGATAGTTGCTCTCTTCAATAAGCTCTACAACATGATCAAGGAATATATCCTTAACAAGGACGCAGAATAATCAAAAATATAACTTCAGCCGTCACTTAAGTGGCGGCTGTTGAATTTTAGAATCAACTAATTCTAAGATTTTTATGATTAACGGTTGATTTTTTGCTTGTCTTGTATTATAATAGTTTAGCTATCGCAGTAAGATATGTTATTTTGGTCATGTGCCGTGCGGGTCCTGTGCAACGGGACATCGTGAACCATGTCAGGCGGGGAACCGAGCAGCATTAAGCGACACGACCGTGCGCCACAGTACGCCTGCACGGTACATGACCAAGAGAATGTAGCTTGCTGCGAATTTAGATTTTAGGGATTAGATATTAGACTTTAGATGTGCTGAATTTTAGACCGTTGCACAGTGGGGAAGTTGTTGCTTGGCTGAACCCCTCTGTTTTTGTCCGCAGGACAAAAACAGCTCCCCTTTCAGGGGAGACAAGGGTGAACGTCTTGCAGGAACTTTGGTCTTGCCTCCCTTGTGCAAAGGGAGGTGGCACGGCGTAGCCGTGACGGAGGGATTGTTACCCTGACCTCTGCACAAACTTTCCAAAGTAAGTAAAACTTAAAATTTCGCACATCTAACATCTAAAATCTAACAAAGGAGGTCACGGAATGTATCAGGTATTATATAGAAAATGGCGACCGAAAGTTTTTTCGGACGTTGTCGGTCAGCCGCATATTACCTCGACTCTTAAAAATGAGATAGAGTCGGGCAGACATTCCCATGCCTACCTTTTCACAGGCTCAAGGGGTACGGGAAAAACGACTTGTGCTAAGATATTGTCAAAAGCCGTCAACTGCCTGCACCCGATAAACGGTGATCCGTGCAACGAATGTGAGATATGCAGAGGCATCGACAACGGTACTATCATGGACGTTATCGAAATAGATGCCGCAAGCAACAACGGTGTAGACAATATCCGTGACATAAGACAAGAGGCAAACTTTACTCCTGCCAAGTGCAAGTACCGTGTATATATCATTGACGAGGTTCATATGCTTTCGACAGGAGCGTTTAACGCACTTTTGAAAACACTTGAAGAGCCTCCCGAACACGTCAAGTTTATCCTTGCCACAACAGAGGTACACAAGCTCCCTGCTACTATCCTCTCTCGCTGTCAGAGGTTCGATTTCAGACGTATTCCGAGTGAAGATATGATAAGCCGCATGAACTATATCGCTGCAGAAGAAGGTCTGACTTTGGAAAACGATGCGGCAATGCTTATTTCCAGAATATCGGACGGCGGTATGAGAGATGCACTGTCACTTTTGGATCAGTGTATGGGCAGAGATCTTCACATCACGTCACAACTTGTCAGCAACGTAGCAGGTCTTACAAGCAAGGATTATCTTTTCAGGCTTGCCGATTCCCTTTGCGACAGCGATTGTGCAAAAGCTATGGAAATACTCGACGAACTTCATTCATCGTCGTGCGATATGGAAAGACTTTGCAGTGAACTTATCAACCATTACCGTTCACTTATGGTCGTAAAGACAGTCAAGCGTGCAGAGGACATACTCGTCTGCACAAAGGAAGAATTTGAGCAGACAAAAGCTCAAAGCGAACGTTACAGCCTTGAAACTATTTTGAAGTGCGTTGACCTGTTGCAGGCTGCACTTGCAAATATGAAACGTGGCGTAAACAAAAGAATAGAAATGGAAATGGCGGTCATAAAGCTGTCATCACCCGAACTTACCACTGATAATACAGCTCTCTTAAGCCGTATCTCGGCATTGGAGAACGCTCTTAAAAACGGCAACTTCAAATCGCAGGCAACTGCCGTCACTAAGACCGAAAGCAAACCTGCCCCCGTTCAGCCGAAACCCGAGCCGACGCAGACGCCGACGGTACAACAGGAAAGTAACGATATTCCGCCCGAGCCGTCAAGCGAGCCTGTGCAGGAACAGGACGAGCCGTTCGCAAGATGGGCAGAGGTCGTGCAGGAGATAAAAAAGACGAATATGCCGCTTTGGGGTGTGCTTGACAATTCCGAGGCATATGTACACGGAGATTTCGTGCTTGTTGATTGCCCGTACCCGACATTCGGTTCACTGATAAGGCAAGGTTCAAATGCCGCAGACGTCAAGAGGGCGATATATACCGTAACAGGCGAAAGAAAGCGACTGGGAATTTACAAAAAAGCCGAAAGTGAACAGACGGCAAAAAAAGGAAATGATCCTCTCGACGATTTGATTTCAAAAATGCGTTCGTCGGAGATTAAAGTTAATATCAACTGAGAATAATTAAAAGGAGATACATCAAATGAAAGCAAGAATACCCAATCAGCCGAGTCGTGGCGATATGATGAAAAAGATACAGGAAATGCAAGAGAATATGCAGAACGCACAGGCAGAGGTCGAGGCAAGCGAGTTTGCCGCAAGCGTAGGCGGCGGAGCTGTCGAGGCAGTTGTTTCGGGTGCAAAGGAGCTTAAAGCTTTGAACATTCAGCCCGACGTTGTTGACCCCGAGGACGTAGAGATGCTCAGCGACCTTATCATTGCCGCAGTAAACGAGGCTTTGAGAAAAGCCGAAGATGCTATGAGCAGCAAAATGGAGGCTGCACAGGGCGGTCTTGCCGGACTTAACATTCCGGGTCTGTTCTAATGGCGGCTTACAGTGTAGCGGCTCTTGCGAAACTTATAGAGCAATTTGAAAGAATGCCGGGTGTCGGTCACAAAAGTGCGCAGAGAATGGCTTTTTATGTTCTCAACCTCAAGAAAGAAGAGGCTGAAAACTTTGCCGATGCGATATTGACGGCAAGAGAAAAGATACACCGCTGTTCCGTCTGCTGTAATCTGACCGAGGACGAAGTTTGTTCGCTTTGTGCATCGCCCGAACGTGACAGAAGTACGATATGCGTGGTAGAAGACCCGAGAGATGTTATCGCCTTTGAGCGTACACATGAATATAACGGTCTTTATCATGTACTTCACGGTGTCATATCTCCGATGAACGGGATAGGCCCCGAAGATATAGCCTTTAAGGAGCTTATTTCACGTTTGAGTGACAACAACGTCAAAGAAGTCATCATGGCTACAAACCCGACAGTCGAGGGCGAGGCAACGGCAATGCTCATTTCGAGGTATATCAAACCCATGGGCATTGAGGTCAGCAGATTAGCTTACGGTGTACCCGTAGGTGCGGATTTGGAATATGCCGATGAAGTAACACTGACAAAAGCACTGGAGGGAAGAAGAGAGATCTAGGTTGTAGGCGGTAGGTTGTAGGTCGGAGGGAGTAGTTGACCCCTCTGTCGTGCCGCAGGCACGACATCTCCCCTTTCAGGGGCGACAAGTTGGGTTTTCTGCTTGGGTTTGGTCTTGGCTCCCCTTTAGGGGAGCTGGCGAAACGAAGTTTCGTCTGAGGGGTTGAGTCCTTTCCGCTATAAAAAACCTAAAATTCAGAACATCTAGCATCTAGTGTCTAGAATCTAGAGTCTAGAACGCATTATGCATTTAAAAGAGGGGCGGTGTTTTTGATATGGAAAAGAGCGATGACATAAAGCTTGTCGCACAAAATAAAAAAGCAACACACGACTATTTTGTACTTGAAAAATATGAAGCCGGTATCGAACTTTTCGGAACAGAGGTCAAGAGCATCCGTCAAGGACGAGTTAATCTCAAAGACTCTTGGTGTTCGATAGAAAAGGGTGAGATATACGCTCTGGGAATGCATATAAGTCCGTATGAACAGGGCAATATTTTCAACAGAGATCCGCTGAGAAAAAAGAAACTTCTCATGCACAAGCGTGAGATAAAACGACTTTACGACAAAGTAAAGCAAGAGGGTTTGACACTTGTTCCGCTGTCGGTATATTTTCTAAACGGCAGAGCAAAGCTTGAAGTAGGTTTGTGCAAAGGTAAAAAGAACTACGACAAGCGTGAAACCGCAGCAAAAAGAGATGCACAAAGGGATATGGACAGAGCGTTAAGTGCTAAAACAAGATACTAATTAAAATGCAGAATGCGTTCTAGATGTTAGATGCTAGACACTGGATTCCAGACATTGTAATGTTTAGGTTGATGACAGTGTGAAAGCTGTTGCGTGTCTGAACCCCTCTGTCATAATCCGTGAAACGGATTGTGACATCTCCCCTTTCAGGGGCGACAAGTTGTGGTTTCTGTTCGGGGTTGACAACCTCTCCACTATGCAACAGTCTCAAATTTACCACATCTAATGTCTAACATCTAACATCTAAAATCTAGTATGGGGCCGAAAGGATTTCGACGGGGATCTTGAAGTACGGTAAGCGAGTAGCGGTGCGGAACCGCTGTAAAATCCGCAAATTTCAAATTTAAATGACAAAAACAATACAGTTTTAATGGCTGCTTAATTTAAGCGCCCGTTTCTGTCGGAAGTACTGCGGTCCGATAAGAAGCGTCGATTAGCAGTGAACGTGAGTAAGAGAGTTTCTCGGCTCTTGCCATGAATCAGAGGATACCGTAGTGCATAGCCTGTTTATCGGCGGTGCATGAGGGGAATCACAAAAGATAAACTACACTCGTAGAAAACTGTAGGGAGAGATTTTCGGACGCGGTTTCGATTACCGCCGGCTCCACCATAATAAGCCGCCCTTGTCTTGGACAAGGGCGGTAGTTTTTTGGAATCTAGATGTTAGATATTAGATTTTAGATGCTAGATATTAGATGTGCGAATTTTAAAATGCTGCACAGTGGAAAGCTGATATGACTTTTGATTTTATTCCAGCTTACCTCTGTAAACAAACTTAAAAGTCAGAACATCTAATATCTACCATCTAAAATCTAACATCTGGTATCATTTTGCATTTAAAAAAGGTCGTCCATTCACAGCTTTGCACCGTGAATGGACGTTGAATTTTATTTTGCGAAATCCGTTGCTCTTGTTTCCCTGATAAGGTTGACCTTGATCTGTCCGGGATACTCAAGCTCTTCTTCGATTTTCTTGACAATATCTCTTGCCAAAAGAACCATCTGTTCGTCATTGATCGCATCGGGTTTGACAATGATTCGAACTTCACGTCCTGCTTGGATAGCGTAAGACGTTTCGACTCCCTTAAAGCCTTTCGTGATTTCTTCGAGCTTTTCAAGTCGCTTGATGTAGTTCTGAAGATTTTCACGTCTTGCACCCGGTCTTGCCGCCGAGATAGCATCAGCCGCCTGTACAAGGCAGGCAACAAGTGTCTTGGGTTCGACATCGCCATGGTGAGCCTGAATAGCGTTGACAACGATGTCATTTTCTTTGTACTTCTTAGCGTATTCTACACCGAGTTCGATATGTGAACCCTCAAGTTCGTGGTCAAGAGCCTTTCCTATATCGTGGAGCAAACCTGCTCTGCGTGCAAGCTTAACGTCAACACCGAGTTCAGATGCCATAAGACCTGCGATGTAGGAAACTTCAAGTGAGTGATTGAGAACGTTCTGACCGTAGCTTGTTCTGTATTTGAGTCTACCCAAAAGTTTGACAAGTTCATGGTGTACACCGTTGACTCCTGCGTCAACGACAGCTCTTTCACCTGCTTGACGAATTGCGTGTTCGACCTCTTTTTTGCTCTTTTCGTGCATTTCTTCGATTCTTGCCGGGTGGATTCTTCCGTCAATAATGAGCTTTTCAAGAGTAAGTCTTGCAATCTCACGACGAATCGGATCAAAGCTTGAAAGAGTGATGGTTTCGGGTGTATCGTCGATGATAAGATCGACACCCGTAATGGTTTCAAGTGTTCTGATATTTCTGCCTTCTCTGCCGATGATTCTTCCTTTCATTTCGTCACTGGGAAGAGCGACGACGGAAACCGTTGTTTCAGCCGCATGG
>CAYWDD010000055.1:0-8101 GCA_964456935.1 uncultured Faecalibacterium sp.
CGGGGCGGCAGATTGGCACTCCCTCTCGCCTTGCGGCTCGGGGAGTACGCAATCTGCCACCGTTACGCTCCGCAACCGCTTTGCGGTCGCTCCGCTACTCCAAACATCAACCCTCCAAATACCTCAAAATCTCCTCCTCACTGTTGTTGACTTTTCCGTCAATGATGTCATTGAGGAGCTTTTCTTTTATTTTTTGTATACTTTTGCCGTGAAATCCGAGTTCTTCGAGCTTTTCACCGTGAATCTTCAGCTGATTTACACAGAAACACTCATCGTTTTCGACTATTTCGGAGAAAAGACTTAAAAGTGTGCAGTCGTCTAAAAATTCAAGATATTTTTTGACCGCAGGCACATCGAAACGGTTCATCAGCCGCTTTATGTCGCTTTTGGTCTCGGGACGGCTCATCTGCAAAAGTCGGTTTACGGTTTTTCTGTCTGATTTTCTTATCGTCAGTCCGCAGTTTGCGAGATTTTCAGCTGCCTTGTCCGAATCTTTTATCAACGCATATAATCTGACGGCAAAATCTGTCGGACATTTTTCGACATTTGCGAATGTTTCTTCCCGTATATCGAAATCGCAAACTGCTTTTTTGAGAATATCCGAGAAATTTTCAAGCACATATTTTATGTTCTTTCCGACAAGCATTTTTTCAAATTCCTGCGAGATTCTTTCCCTTGAAATCAACGATAATCTGGGTGCGTTCCTTTTTATGCTTTCGGCAGTGTTTTTTTCTATTTTAAATCCGAGAGTGGAGGAAAATCTCATAGCTCTCATTATCCTCAGTCCGTCCTCTGTGAAACGTCTGTCGGGATCTCCGATTGCCCGTATGACTTCGCTTTTTATGTCCTCAATGCCGCCGAAAAGGTCGATTATGCCGTCCGATTTGTTGTATGCCAAAGCATTGATAGTGAAATCACGTCTTGAAAGGTCGTCACCGAGTTTTGATGAGAACGTGACTTTGTCGGGGTGTCTGCCGTCCGAATACTCACCGTCAATTCGATATGTCGTACACTCAATGACTTCTCCGTTTATGATTACGGCAACAGTTCCGTGTTTTAATCCCTGCTTAAGACACCGATATCCGGAGAACAGCTTTTGCATCTCGTCGGTCGATGCGTTTGTCGTAATGTCGAAGTCAAACGGCTCTTTGCCCATAATACTATCCCGTACACAGCCGCCTACTGCGTACCCCTGAAATCCTGAATCGTTTAAAATTTTCATAAGAGTTTCGGCATTTTCGTTAAGCTTTATTTCCACATTCCCACCTCCTTGTACCTATTAGAATATCACATTAAAAAGATTATGTCGATAAGCATTTACAAAAAATTTTTTTCATGTATAATAGTATCGGTGATTTAAATGAATATACAAATATACGGTAAAGCGAAATGCTTTGACACTAAGAAAGCCGAAAGATACTTTAAAGAAAGAAGAATAAAGTATCAGTTCGTCGACTTGAAAAAATACGGCATGAGTAAAGGCGAATACAACAGCATAAAAAGAGCGGTCGGTTCTATGCAGACACTTTTGGACACCTCGTCAAAAGAATACGAGAGCTGCTTTATGCAGTATTTGGCATCGGACGAGGCAAAAGAGGAAAAGCTCCTTGAAAATCAGGGAATGTTTAAGACTCCGATAGTCAGAAACGGAAAGTCGGCAACGGTCGGATATTGCCCCGAAGAATGGAAAAAATGGGAGGATAACCAATGATACAGTCTAAAATAGACAGAATAAACGAGCTTGCGAGAAAATCAAGAGAAACGGGCTTGAGCGAAGAAGAAAAAGCAGAACAGAAACAGCTTAGAGAGGAATACGTTCAGTCGTTTAAAAGAAGTCTTGTATCTCAACTTGAAAACACATATATTGTTGACGAAAAAGGCAACAAAAAGAAAGTACAAAAGAAACAATGAGGTAACAACCATGCTTAAAAGATATCTCGAAGTCGGTCAGATAGTCGGAACGCACGGAGTCAAGGGCGAAGTAAGAATCAATCCGTGGTGCGACTCACCCGAATTTCTCAAAAAATTCAAAACGCTGTATTTCGACAAAAACGGTGAAAAGAAGGTAAAGGTCTTATCTTCAAGAGTTCACGGCAATGTCGTACTCTTTCAGCTTGACGGGGTTTCAAACGTAGAGGAGGCGGCAAAGCTCAGAAATAAGGTCGTATTTATGGACAGAAACGATGCACACATAGACAAAAACAGCTTTTTTATCCAAGATTTGATAGGCTGCAAGGTCGTTGATGCAGATGACGGCAAGGTGTACGGCGAATTATCGGACGTAAGTCAGACAGGTGCAAACGATGTCTGGCATATAAAAGCAGGGGAGAGGGAGTACCTCATTCCTGCAATCCCCGATGTAGTGATCGACACCGACGTTGAAAACGAAACAGTCAAAATAAGACCGCTGAGAGGAATATTCGACGATGAAGATTGATATATTAACTCTGTTTCCCGAAATGTGCGAATCCGTTCTTTGTGAAAGTATTATCGGAAGAGCCAGAGAAAACGGTTTTGTTGAAATCAACTGTATAAACATCCGTGATTTTACAAAGGATAAGCACAATAGGGTAGACGATGCACCCTATGGCGGCGGAACGGGTATGCTCATGCAGACACAGCCGATATATGACTGCTATATGAATGTGTGCGAGAGGGAGAACAAAAAAGTTCATCTGATATATATGTCACCGCAGGGGAAAGTCTTAAATCAGCAGAGAGTCAAAGAGCTGTCCGAAATGGATAATATAGCTATTCTTTGCGGACACTATGAGGGAGTTGACGAAAGACTCATAGAAGAAATAGTCGATGAAGAGATATCAATAGGCGACTATGTTCTGACAGGCGGTGAACTTCCTGCAATGATACTTGCCGACAGTATATCAAGAATGTTACCCGGAGTTCTTGCAAACACAGACGCTTTTACCGAAGAAAGTCACTATTCCGGCTTGCTTGAATATCCGCAGTATACACGACCGTTTGAATGGCACGGACGTCAAGTTCCGAATATACTGTTATCGGGACATCATGCCAATATAGAAAAGTACAGACGGGAAAAATCCCTCGAAAGGACATATCTCAGACGACCGGATATGCTGTCAAAAGCACAGCTTACAAAGCAAGATATAGAATATCTTCGTAAATTTAAAAGCGAGCTTAAGAAAACCGAAGAATAAGATAGCGTAATTGTTAAAAAATTTATGGCAATTTTGCACAAACATATGCTTGGAAAATAAAAAAGATTTATTGTTACAACCAAACTTGAATTAAAAAGCGAATTTAGTCGCATAAAAACATTGACGAATTAAAAGTTTGTGATATAATAAACGCATATCAAAAAGTGCTATCAGCTATATTTATGTGGGAGATATTACTATGTATGTTAAAGATGTAACAGTTCAGAATCAGGTTGGGCTTCACGCTCGTCCGGCAACCTTCTTCATTCAGAAAGCTAACGAATTTAAGTCGTCTATCTGGGTTGAGAAAGATGAACGCAGAGTTAACGCAAAGAGCCTTTTAGGCGTACTTTCACTCGGTATCATGGGCGGCACGGACATTCGTATTATAGCAGGCGGTTCCGATGAAGAACAGGCTGTTGAAGAGCTTGTCAAGCTTGTTGAATCAGGCTTTGCTGAATAAGAAACTTTGATTTATCGGCACATCGCACAAAGCGGTGTGCCTCTCACTTTATAAGGAGGCGGTTAAAATGAGGAGCATAGTGGTTGCTTCTTCAAGTCGAAATATGATGACTAAGCTTAACCGTGTCCTTTTGACTTTACAGGCATATGATATCTATTATTGTAAAACGGAGGCTGAGCTTTATTCGTTTTGCGACAGGCTCGGCGGCGGTGTGCTGATAGTTTCGGCTTTCAGAGACGCATCTGTAAACGATATCAAGAACTCGCTTTCTCTTGACTGGGATATAGTTGCCATATTGCCGCCCAATGTTCCTGTGCCGTTTTATTCAAGCAACCTCACTGTCTTTACAGCACCGGTAAATGTCAGCGAACTGCTGTCAACAGTTGAAATGCTGATGAATGTGACCGATTACAAAAAGACGTCATATGATACCGATAAAGCGAACATTATTGAAAAAGCCAAACGCATACTTATAGAAAAGAAAGGCTTTAGTGAAGATCAAGCTCACTATTACCTGCAAAAAACAAGTATGGACAAAGGTGTTTCGATAAAACGTACAGCAGAGAAAATAGTTTGCGAAAATGAAGATTAAAAAAGGCTGCCCGTATCACGGACAGCCTTTCTGAACTTATTGAACTCATTTAATTAAGAGGTTAGTCACCATTTGACTGAATCCGTCCATCTCATCGTAAAACTCAATGTCGAAATTGTCAAAAATTTCGGGGAGAAACTCACTGAATATGCCTAAACCTATTCCTGCAATGGAAATGATTATTCCGATGACTTTCCATGCGATTCCGAGACCGCAGAATACCCATGCCCACCTGCGGAATTTTGCAATGGACTCTCTTTTTTGATCGGCTAAAGGATAGTTGCCCATTCTGACTGCATTTTCAAAATCGGAGCAGCGAACAAGAGCTATTATCGCAAGCACGACCGCAACCCAGCTTTGGGTTATTATGCCGATGACTAAGGCAACTATGATGTTGCCCTTTTTAACAAGGTTGGAATCAAGCGGTGTGTAGTTGTAGTTTTGATTGTAATTAAAAGTATAACCGCCGTTCGGACTTTGATTAAAGCCTTGTGAATTGTTGTTTTGATATCCGTTTTGATTATTGTACTGTTGGCTGAAATTTCCGTTTTGACTGTACCCGTAGTTGTAGCTTTGACTTTGGTTTTGGTTTTGATTTACGTCGGGTTCAAGGTGACTTCCGCAGTTGACGCATATGAAAGCACCGTCTGCATTTTGTGCACCGCAGTTTTTACAAATCATGTATTTTCACTCCTTAAATTTTTAGCTGAGATAGGTTTTATACCTACCGCTACAGTATATCATATAATTTTTGAAATGTACATTGAAAATATATAAAAAATGATGTATAATTTCATTTGGTACGAAATTTCAAGAATAATTTATACGGAAAGGAATTATGGTATGAAGGACAGATACGAAACCCCGTTAAATTCAAGATATGCAAGCCGTGAGATGCAATATATCTTCTCACCCGATTTTAAGTTTAAAACTTGGCGCAAACTTTGGATAGCTCTTGCAGAGAGTGAAAAGGAACTCGGACTTAATGTTACCGATGAACAGATAGATGAGCTTAAGAAGTACAGCGACGATATAAACTACGATGTTGCCGAAAAGCGTGAGCGTGAATGCCGTCATGACGTTATGAGCCACGTTTATGCCTACGGTGTGCAGTGTCCGACAGCAAAACCGATAATACATTTGGGTGCTACAAGCTGTTATGTCGGTGACAATACCGATGTCATAACTATGACCGAGGGCTTAAAGCTTATCAGAAAGAAACTTGTTAACCTCTTAAAGCTCCTTTCCGATTTTGCCATGGAATATAAGGATATGCCTTGTCTCGGCTTTACACATTTTCAGCCGGCACAGCCCACAACCGTAGGTAAAAGAGCGTCCTTGTGGCTTCAGGATATCGTGATGGACTTTGAACAGCTCGAATTTCAGATTTCACAGATGAAACTCTTAGGTTCTAAGGGAACTACGGGTACACAGGCAAGCTTTATGGAGCTTTTCGACGGTGACAGTGAGAAGTGCAAACTTCTTGACAAAAAGATAGCCGAAAAAATGGGTTACGCAAGCTGTTTCCCTGTATCGGGTCAGACATATTCAAGAAAGCTTGACGCTCAGGTACTCTCGGTACTCAGCGGTATAGCACAGTCGGCAGCTAAGTTTTCAAACGACCTGCGACTTTTACAGAACTTAAAGGAACTCGAAGAACCGTTTGAAAAGTCACAGATAGGCTCATCGGCTATGGCATACAAGCGAAACCCCATGCGTTGCGAGAGAATTGCCTCCCTTGCACGCTATGTCATGGCAGACACTCTCAATCCGCAGATAACAGCGGCTACGCAGTGGCTTGAGCGTACATTAGATGATTCGGCAAATAAGAGAATCGCTGTTGCAGAGGCTTTCCTTGCAACAGATGCGATAGTTGAGATATACATGAACGTTGTTGACGGAATGGTAGTCTATCCGAAGATGATAGAAAAACGTCTGTACTCGGAGTTGCCGTTCATGGCGACCGAAAATATCCTTATGGAGGCTGTCAAGAAGGGCGGCGACAGACAGGAACTTCACGAGAAGATAAGAGTCCACTCCATGGATGCCGGAATGCAGGTCAAGGTTCACGGCAAGGAGAACGACCTTGTTGACAGAATAGCAGGCGATGATGCGTTCAAGATGACGAAAGAGGAGATCTTGTCTGCGATGAAACCCGAAAACTTCATCGGCAGAGCGCCACAGCAAACGGAAGATCTTGTAAACGAGTTTGTAAAGCCGATAATAGAAAAGTATCACGACGACCTCGGAGTAAAGGGCGAAGTTAGAGTGTGATAAAGTTGGAAACGGTATTAATCAAAAATATCGAGTGGAATTATCCCACTCGATATTTTTGATTTAATACTCTATCCAGTAACAACCATTATTTCCTATATCTCTTCCGTTCTTTGAAATCAACCGCTGTTTTCCATTGTTCATAACAGTAACATTTTTTCCGTCATTGATATATCTGCTGACTATACGGAGTGTGCAAGTTGAAAGCCAGTTATTTTTGATATTTATAGTTCCACCGTTTTTAACAGTGCCGCCTGCAACAACTTTGCCTTTTTTATTTATGATAACGTAGTCAAATTCCGCAAGCTCTCTCATAATTGTAATACAATTATTGCTGAGAGCATGAAGGTTATAATAAGACTGTCCGTTTGCCTGAAGGTCACTTGCATAAACCTTTACTTTGTGGTTGTTTTTGATTTGAAATTTAACACTGTTGTGTGAGATATAGTTGTTTTTGCCTACATTAACAATGCGATATGCTTTACTTGTTGTTTTAGCAGATGCTGTAATTGCCATAGGACTTGCTACAGAGAATAACATAAGCAAAGTCATCAAAAGGCACATAATTCTTTTTCTAACGATTTTTTTATTCATGATTTTTGTCCTTTCTGTAATTTGTGTTCTAAATAAAATCAATGCACAAAATTTAATTTGCAGCATGATAATTGCAAATAGCCTCCGTCCCTCACATCTATTTACAAATTAAAAAATGCGCCTACCGGAGCAGACGCATAAAAAACGCAAACTCCGACAGTCGCTAAACAGATTTAATAGAATGGGTCAATTGTACTAACTAACTCAAACCAAATGGAGCTTACATTTTTATTAAAATCCAAAGGTTTGAGTAAGTCGAAAAATGGGTGCAAAAATCCCATTAAATTAGCAAAAACCAACCCACTGTATATTAATTATTAAATCTGTTTAGCATAATCATTATAACACTACAAATAGCAAAAAACAATATTTATTTAAAATTTGTTTATCACTTTTGAAACATTAAGCATTTAATATTTCAAAATAATAAAAAGGACACGCATTCGTGTCCTTTAACTTTACACTTTATTTTCATACCTCTCCGCTGTCAAAATCCCGTCATTAACGTTGATTTTGCATATCCTCGCACTCCTTGCATCAAAGGAATTAAGTTCGTCACCGTAATCCCTCGCATGATATACAGCGTACCACTGACCGTTTTCTTTTATCATCGAGTTATGCCCCGTGCCTTCTTCAAATTCATTTGCCTTAAGCACAGGTGAATATGTACTTGAATCGGGATATTTCTCGAATTTGATTTTCGTTAAGTCGGTTTCGGTCGTCTTTGCCCTCGCATATCCGACGTAGTAAGTCGGTTGCTCATAGCAATTTCCCGAGTACATCAAATAATGCCAGTCACCCTCTCTGAAATAAAAAGCACCCTCAATCGTGTGCCAGTGCTGACCTTTTTTGTATCGGTCACGTCTGAAAATGTCCTCATCAAGTGTCGGCTTAAGCACCAACTTCGGTGTACCCATAGGTGTGAACGGGTCAAGCATTTTGTCAACGTATATGCAAGTACCTATCCTGTCACCGTCAAATTTGTTCGATGAATAAAAAAGG
>CAYWDD010000056.1:0-8101 GCA_964456935.1 uncultured Faecalibacterium sp.
GGTGCGTGAAATGTTGTGTTTTGGGCGTATTGTGTTCGAATGTTTTATGCCTAGGATTACCCTGCACTAAACTGCGAATTATAAAGCTCAAAGTAAAAGCCTTTCTTTTCTATCAGTTCGTCATGCGTGCCTTTTTCGATTATGTGTCCGTCTTTCATGACAAGAACGACGTCCGCTTGTCTTATTGTTGAAAGTCTGTGAGCGACGATGAAACTCGTCTTGCCTTTCATCATCTTGTCAAATGCCTCTTGAATGAGGACTTCTGTTCTGGTGTCAATGTTACTGGTCGCTTCGTCAAGTATGAGCATCGGCGGATTTTTAAGCATTACACGAGCTATACATAACAGCTGTTTCTGTCCTGCCGATATGTTGCCTCCGTTTTCGCTTATCACTGTGTCGTACCCGTCGGGCAAACGCATTATAAAACTGTGAGCGTGGGCTTTTTTGGCTGCCTCGATTATTTCTTCGTCAGTCGCATTTTCCTTGCCGTAAGCGAGATTTTCTCTGACAGTACCGTTTAACAGCCATGTGTTTTGAAGTACCATGCCGAACTGCTCTCTGAGTGAGTCACGTTTTATCTCTCTTATGTCAGTTCCGTCAAGCTTTATATTTCCGCTGTCAACGTCATAAAACCGCATTAAAAGGTTGATGAATGTTGTCTTTCCACAGCCCGTAGGACCGACTATAGCTATCTTTTGACCCGGCTTTACGCTGAGTGAAAAGTCGCCTATGAGCGGTTTTTCGGGTGAGTACGAGAAAGATATATTCTCAATTTCGATTTGACCGTCGCATTTTGAAATTTCTTTAAGGGAGGAGTCGTCGCTTTGTTCTTCGCTGTCAAGCAGTTCAAAAACTCGTCTTGCACTTGCAAATGCATTTTGCAGTTCCGTAATAACTCCGCTGATTTCGTTAAACGGCTTGGTGTACTGGTTTGCGTATGTCAAAAAGCATGAGAGATTTCCGACCGTAAAGCTGCCTGCTGTCTTTATGACCGCTATAGCACCCGATACACCTGTGCCTGTATAGACAAGACCGTTGATAAATCTTGTGGTCGGGTTGGTTAAAGCCGAGAAAAACTGTGCCTTAACACCGACTTTGTAAAGTTCTTCGTCTGTCTTTTCAAATTCCGCCTGTACGGTATCTTCGTCATGAAAAGCTCTTATAAGCTTTTGGTTGCTTATGATTTCTTCACCGTAACCGCTGAGCTGACCTCTTATCTTGCTCTGCTCGGTGAACTTGTCATGCGTATGCTTTGCGATGAAAGAAGAAACGAAAAGCGAGATCGGAGTCAGGAGTACAACAACAAGAGCTATTATCGGATTTATCGCAAACATTAAAATAAGCGTTCCCAGAATAGTTATAATACCCGTGAAAGCCTGTGTAAAGCCTTGTAAGAGTCCGTCCGATATTATGTCGATATCTGTCGTTATCCTTGTTATTATGTCACCGTGAGCGTGTGAGTCCGAATACTTAAGTTCAAGTCTGTTGAGCTTTTTAAATGCCTGAATACGCATCGCTCTGACTGTTTTATATGTCAGTGCGTTGGTAAAATTCGTCATAAGCCACTGAAATGCGGTCGATATGACTATCGTTAAAGAAAGTAAACCTATTATCTTCGCTATTGCGGTAAAATCAACGTTTCCCTCGGAAATGATGTTGTCAATGGCTTTACCTATGATTATCGGAGTGACAAGCTGGAGTGAAACACCGATAAAAGACGAAATAAGAGCGAAAATGAAATATTTAATGTTGTGATTTGTGTATTTGAGTATTCTCTTTAAAATTTCAGAGGTTTTCATGATTCCACCTCCACCTGTTTAAGCTGTGAATTACATATCTCTCTGTATACTTCGCAGTTTTTGATAAGTTCGTCGTGTTTTCCCGTTCCTACGACTTTTCCGTCATCTATGACGATTATCTTGTCACAGTGCATTACACAGCTTACACGTTGCGTTGTGGTTATTACCGCTGTGTCTTTAAGCTGATTCAAGCCATATCTGAGCTTTGCCTCTGTCGCAAAGTCAAGTGCGCTCGAACTGTCGTCAAGGATAAGTATTTCGGGTTTTGCCGCTATCGCTCTTGCTATTGCAAGTCGTTGCTTTTGACCGCCCGAAAGATTTGTACCGCCACGTTCAATCATATAGTCAAGTTCGTTTTCAAATCCCGATACAAATTCCGATGCCTGAGCTATGTCTAAAGCCGTTTTGATTTCATCATCGGTTGCACTCTTGTTTCCTAGTTTCATGTTGCCACGGATCGTACCCGAAAAGAGGACAGATCTTTGCGGAACTATCGAAATGACTGTCCTGAGCTGCTTAAACGAGTAATCCCTTACGTTGTTTCCGAAAACGCTTATGTTTCCGCTGTCTGTGTCGTAAAACCTCGGAATAAGATTTACAGCCGTACTTTTACCGCTGCCTGTACCGCCTATGATTCCGACTCTTTGCCCTCTTTCAACCGTAAAGCTTACACCGTCAAGAACCGTTTTTTCACTCTTTTTATTGTACGAGAAGGTCACGTTGTCGAATTTAACCGCATCTTGTGTACGGTCAAGTTTTATCTCTTTGTCAGTTCCCTCAACTACACTCGGACTTGTTGCGAAAATGTCCTCGATTCTGACAGCCGATGCCGATGCTTTCGTGAATATGACTATGATATTGGCAAGAACGACCATGGCAAGCATTATCTGTGTAATATAATTGACAAGTGCCGTAACTTCGCCCTGCGTGAGATTGCCGATATTGACGCTTTTTCCGCCGAACCAGAGTATAAAGATAATACCCGTGTTCATTATGATATAAGTCAAAGGACTCAAAAGTGCCGATATCTTGCCGACGGACACCGAGATGTCGGCAAGTTCGTCTGCCGCATTTTCAAATCTTTCCTCTTCGTGTTTTTGCTTTGAAAACGCTCTTATTACTCGTGAACCCGAAAGATTTTCTCTTGTGATAAGCGTTACTCTGTCAAGCTTTTGTTGAATGACCTTGTAGTAGGGTACTGAATATCTCATAACAAGGAACAATACACCTGCAAGCAGGGGAGTGGCTATCAGGAAAATAACCGACAGCTTTACGTCTATAAGCATAGCCGCAACAGTCGAGCCGAGAACCAAAAACGGCGCTCTTACGGCAAGTCTTATAAGCATTGCGACAGAAAGCTGAACTTGGTTTACGTCTGAATTTATCCTGTTAATGAGAGTAGAAGTTCCCATTTTGTCTATTTCGGCAGCCGAAAGAGTGTTGATGTGTTTGAAAAGGTCATTTCTTAAAGCCGTTCCGACACCTTGCGATGCTTTTGACGCAAAGTATTGACAAATAAGAGCAAAGCAAAGTCCGAGAACACCCAAAAGAAGTAAAACTCCGCCCATTTTCAGGACATAGTTTATATCTTTATTCATGATGCCCACGTCGATTATTTTCGACATGACTATCGGCACTATAAGCTCAAAAACCGCCTCTGTGAGCTTTGCTATAGGTCCTATTATGGCTTCCTTTTTGTAAAGCCGCAAATAACGTGCAACTAATTTTAACATTTATACTATCCACCTCTTGGAAAAACATTCATAATGTATTATAATAGTTTAAGACGATTTAATCAATAATAAGCAGGTGAGATTTTTGTCAGAGTTTATATGTCCGTTTTGTAAGAAATCACTAAAAAATGAGCTAAATAGCCTCATTTGTGAAAATAATCACTGTTTCGACAAGGCAAAAGAGGGGTACGTTCATCTTTTGCCGTCAAATAAAATGCATTCCCGTATTCCGGGGGATACAAAAGAAATGGTGAATGCCCGTCGTGAGTTTCTCACTGCCGGGTACTATAAAATATTTTCCGATAAGCTTAACGAACTTGTACTTGAAAACGTAAGCGGTGACTGTCATATAGTTGATGCAGGTTGCGGAGAGGGATATTATACGGAGAATATATATAATTATCTCAAAAGCAGTGGTGCAGAGACTGATATGTCGGGATTCGACATATCAAAGTCAGCCGTAAGACTTGCATCAAAGAAAAACAAAAACATAGAATATGCCGTTGCAAGCATTTTCGACATTCCGATAGCAGACGGACACGCAGACGTTGTTACAAACATATTCGCACCGATAGTCGAGAAAGAGTTTTTAAGAATACTCAAAAGCGGCGGTGTGCTTATTGTTGCCGTTCCTGGAGAATATCACCTTTGGGAAATGAAAACTCTCGTGTACGACGAGCCTTATAAAAACGAGGTGAAACACACGGAGTATGACGGTTTCGAGTTTGTAAAAAGAGTGCCTGTTGAGGGAGATATCGAACTTAACGATAACAGACAGATACAAAACCTGTTTTCCATGACGCCGTACTATTGGAAAACGGGAATAGACGGCAGCCGTAGAATTTTGGAGTGCCGTCATCTGAAAACGCATATCCACTTTGATTTTTTAGTGTATAAAAAGTTATAATTTTCCCGAAAACAGTTGTAAATACGATAGATTTCAAGTATAATATCAAGCGTATAAATGCCGAACGGCACGGTATGTATTGCCGAAATTCAAAATATCGGACAGGAGGCAGAAAATGTCAAAATATTCGGTTTCACTGAAAAAGATAATAGACGATCACGGCTTTGAGCCTTTATATCTTCCGAAAGATGCAAGCGAGATCATGATAACTTCCCCCGATGTCAATCGACCCGGTTTGATTTTCTCGGGATATGAGGACTTTTTCGATCCGACAAGAATGCAGTTTTTAGGATTGAGCGAGGTTGAATTTTTAAATCAGATATCCGAGCCTGTCAGACGTTGCAGAATTGACAGATATATGCAGAAACAGCCGGTGGCTATTGTGGTCACGAGAGGTCTTGAATGCCCGAAGGATATAATCGAGCTTGCACCGAAATATAATGTACCCGTACTTTCTACAACGGATACGACTTCAAGATGTATGGCGGCTATAATAGCTTATCTTAACATAGAGCTTGCCGAAAGAATAACAAGACACGGTGTTTTGGTCGAAGTATACGGTGAAGGTGTTCTTATCTTGGGCGACAGCGGTGTTGGTAAAAGCGAAGCGGCTATCGAGCTTATAAAACGAGGACACAGACTTATAGCCGACGATGCGGTGGAGATAAGAAAAACCTCAGCTAAAACGCTGATAGGTTCTGCTCCCGACAATATAAGACACTTTATCGAAGTCAGAGGCGTAGGTGTCATAAACGCAAGGCGTATTTTCGGTATGGGTGCTGTCAAGATAAGCGAGAAGATAGACATGATAGTCAAACTCGAAAACTGGGACAGCGAGAAGAACTATGATAGGCTTGGACTTGAAAGCGAATACTCAGAGGTGTTGGGAATAAAGATCCCGATATCGACAGTTCCCGTAAAGCCCGGCAGAAACATAGCGATCATAATCGAAGTTGCGGCAATGAACAACAGACAAAAGAAAATGGGCTACAACGGAGCTAAAGAATTACTCGGACAATTGGGCATGACAGACGATTTTCCCGAAGAAAAAAGCGAAGTTCAAGTCTGGCATAATTTTAACTAGGAGGAAAATAAAATGTATAAAATAGGTGTAGATTTAGGTGGCACAAATATTTCGGTAGGTGTCGTTGACGAACAGAATATCATAGTCGGCAGAGGCAGAGTCAAGACAAAGGCAAAAAGACCTGCCGAGGAAATATTCGAGGATATGGCTAAGGCTGTTGAAATGGCAATGAGCGATGCCGACATAAAAATTTCCGATGTCGCAAGCATAGGTATAGGCGCACCCGGTTCTATTGATAAAGCAAGCGGAGAGATCGTTTTCGCTAACAACCTTTACTTCCACCACGTTCAGGCAAGACAGCTTTTACAGAAGTATTTCGATGTTGACGTGTTTGTCGATAACGATGCTAATTGTGCTGCTTTGGGTGAAGCTATAGCAGGTGCGGGAAACGGCAAGAAAAACTTTGTTGCAATAACTCTCGGAACAGGTGTCGGCAGTGGTATCATAGTCAACGGAAAGATCGTCACAGGCTGTAACGATGCAGGCGGTGAGTGCGGTCATATGGTCATCGCAGTTGACGGTGAGCCTTGCACTTGCGGAAGAAACGGCTGCTGGGAGGCATATGCTGCGGCAACTGCACTTATTAAGCAGACGAAAGAGGCAATGCTTAAAGATAAAGACAGCGTTATGTGGCAGCTTTCGGGCGGTAACATCGAAAATGTCAACGGAAGAACAGCCTTTGACGGCATGAGAATGAAAGACAAGACGGCTAAGGAAGTCGTAGACAGATATATTAAATATGTTGCAGTCGGAACAGTCAATGTTATCAACGCTTTACAGCCTGATATGCTTTGTTTCGGCGGTGGAATTTGTAACGAGGGCGACACATTACTCGACCCGATCAGAGAATACGTCAAGAAAGAACGCTACAGCCGTTATGCAGATGTTCAGACCGAGATAGCAAGAGCTGTCCTTGGCAATGATGCAGGTATAATCGGTGCGGCACTTTTAAGCGAATAAACGGAGAGATGGATTTGAACGGTTTTTATGAGAAACTAAGGGACAGTGGCATAGAAGTTCTTGAAAACGAGCCGCTTAAGAAACACACAACGTTCAAAATCGGAGGAAAGGCGAAATATTTCGCAATTCCGAAGTCCGAGCAGGAGATTTCCCTTATATTGAAGTACGCCCGTACATTTAACGAGAGGGTAATAGTCATCGGAAACGGCAGCAATATGCTTGTCACGGACGGTGATATTGATGCGGTGTTTATCTATATCGGTGAGAAAATGAGCGAGATAACGCTCATAGACGAAAATACGATACGCTGTCAGGCAGGCGCTTTGCTTACAAAGGTATGTAGGTTCGCACTCGAAAATTCTCTGACCGGCATGGAGGCATCATACGGTATCCCGGGTTCGGCAGGCGGCGGACTTTTCATGAATGCCGGTGCATACGGCACGGAAATGAAAGACTATGTAATAAAAGCGGAATATATTTCACCCGACGGTACACACGGAGAGTGCGGACTTGAAGATATGTCGCTTTCATACAGACACAGTGTATTTAGTGAAAACGGCTGTATTATAACCGCAGTGTATATTAAGCTTGAAAAAGGCGATAAGGACGAAATAAAAGCCAAGATGAGCGATTACATGGGCAGAAGAAAGGATAAACAGCCGCTTGAATATCCGAGTGCAGGCAGTGTTTTCAAACGTCCCGAAGGCTATTTTGCCGGAGCTTTGATAGAGGAATGCGGTCTTAAAGGCAAGTCCGTAGGCGGAGCGAAAGTCAACGAGAAACACGCAGGTTTTATCGTAAACAGCGATAATGCGACCTGTGAGGACGTCGTAAACTTAATAAAGCTTTGTCAAAAGACGGTCTTAGAAGAAAAAGGAGTTAAACTTGAAACCGAGATCAAGGTTTTGAAATAACAGAAAGAAAAGCAAGGAAACAGGGGAGTGACAATGGAGCTTATAATAATAACGGGAATGTCCGGTGCGGGAAAGTCAAACGTAGTCAATGCACTTGAAGATATAGGCTATTTCTGTGTTGATAATATGCCGCCCGAACTTATCACGACTTTTGTTACTCTATTTAATAAAAACGAGTATAAAAAAGCGGCTCTTGTCACAGATGCCAGAACAGGCAAAAGCTTTGAAAGACTTTTTGATGCGCTTGATGAGATATCCGAGATGGATTATTCATATAAGCTGATGTTCATTGACGCTAACGATGATGTCTTAGTCAACAGATACAAGGAAACAAGACGCAGACACCCTCTTTTAAGCGAGAGTGTGTATACGGTCGAAGATGCTGTTAAGCTTGAAAGACTGATGCTTACAAAGGCGAGAGAAAAAGCCGACATAATCTTTGATACAACTAGGCTTTCCGCTATACAGTGCCGTGTTCGTGTTTCGGATATGTTTTCCGTTGCCGACAGTGACACCATGAGCGTTCACTGTGTTTCATTCGGCTATAAGCACGGTGTACCCAACGATGCGGACTTGGTCTTTGACGTCAGATGTTTGCCCAATCCGTTTTATGTACCCGAACTTAAGGAACTTACGGGAATGGATTCTCCTGTTTTCGATTATGTTATGAAATATGATGAGTCAAAACAGCTTGCAAATAAGCT
>CAYWDD010000057.1:0-8031 GCA_964456935.1 uncultured Faecalibacterium sp.
CAGACAAAAGGGTGCCAGTTTTCGGAGAAAAAATGTCACGAAGTGACAAAAGGGTGCCCGTTTCCGGAGGAAAAGCTGGCGTGCCGCAGGCACGACTGAGGGGTCAAACTCGCTAACGCTCGCAGGTAATAAATAAGAAGTAATAGTGAAGAAGTTGTTATATGCGTACATTTACCAAAGCTACTCATCTAAAAGGCGGGCAAAAAACCTAAAACAACAAACCGCTCAAAGCGGATACAATCGGGAGCGAAGCGTTCTAGATATTAGATGCTAGACATTAGATGTTAGATGTGCGAAATTTTAAGTTTTACTCACAGTGGAACAGTTGTTGCATGGCTGAACCTCTTGCAGAAATCTAAGTCTTGGCTCTCCTGAAAGGGGAGCTGTCACGGCAAAGCCGTGACTGAGGGGTCGCTACAACCTAAAACCTACAACCTAAAACCTAAAATCTAAATCCGGGGTGATCATCATGCAAGATCTTATTATCAAACTTTCAATGCTCATTGTTTTCTTTGCCGTTATGGTCGGTATCGGCATTTACTGCCGCCGTCATGCAACCGATGTCAACGGCTTTGTCCTAGGTGGCAGAAGTATCGGTCCGTGGCTTACCGCTTTCGCTTACGGCACATCTTACTTTTCCGCTGTCGTCTTTGTCGGCTACGCAGGACAGTTCGGCTGGAAATACGGTATTGCGGCAACATGGGTCGGTATAGGCAACGCTCTTTTAGGCTCACTTCTTGCGTGGGTCGTACTCGGAAAGAGAACGAGAATAATGACGCAGCACCTGGACAGTGCGACAATGCCCGAGTTCTTCGGAAAGCGTTTTTCTTCAAGAGGACTTAAGCTCGGTGCATCGGTCATCGTCTTTATCTTCCTTATCCCCTACACCGCCTCACTGTATAACGGACTTTCCCGACTTTTCGCAATGGCATTTAATATCGACTACGCAGTCTGCGTTATCATCATGGCGGCACTTACGGGTGTCTACGTCATTGCAGGCGGATATATGGCAACCGCAATAAACGACTTCATTCAAGGTATCATCATGATAGGCGGCATAATCGCAGTGGTCGTTGCGGTACTCAAAGGTCAGGGCGGCTTTATGGCGGCAATCGAATCCTTGGCAAATGTCAGCGATGCAACCGTTTCCACCGCTCCGGGAGCATTCACCTCTTTCTTCGGCCCCGATCCCCTCGGACTTCTCGGTGTCGTACTCTTAACATCACTGGGTACATGGGGACTTCCGCAGATGGTACAGAAATTCTATGCAATAAAGAATGAGCAGGCAATAGGCAAGGGTGCGATAATTTCGACAATTTTCGCAGCAATAGTCGCAGGCGGCTGTTACTTCCTCGGCGGTTTCGGCAGACTCTTCTCCGATAAAGTCGATATAGCGGCAGACGGTTACGATGCGATAATCCCGACAATGCTTGAAAACCTCTCACCGATACTTATTGCGATAGTCGTAATATTAGTCCTTTCCGCATCAATGTCAACTCTTTCCTCTTTGGTATTAACTTCAAGTTCGACCTTGACACTTGACTTCATAAAGGATATAATTTTACCTAAGATGGACGAGAAGAAACAGATACGTCTTATCAGAGCGTTGATAGTCGTTTTCATAGCTATCTCGGTCGTCATAGCCGTTGTACAGTATAACTCGGGTGTTGCCTTCATCGCACAGCTCATGGGTGTTTCGTGGGGTGCGTTGGCAGGTGCGTTCTTAGCGCCGTTCCTTTACAGCTTATACTGGAAACGGACAACTAAAACAGCGTGTGCGGTAAACTTCGTATTTTCGACAGTCGTCATGCTCGCTAACATTTTCTTCAAGTCTTACTTCCCCTCTTTCTTGCAGTCACCCATAAACGCAGGTGCATTCTGCATGATAGCAGGACTTGTTATCGTACCTGTAGTAAGTCTTATGACTAAAGCTCCCGAATCAAAGCAGGTCAGCGATTGTTTCTCATGCTTTGCACGAATAGCCGAGGACGATAAAAAAGACTTGACACAAATCTAATCAAAATTAAACAGAATAATTCACCCATAGTGCATTATTTACGCTTTTTGCAAAAATAATGCACTGTGGGAAAAGTTATATAAGCAATCCCTTTAGGAGGTATCACAAATGAAAACACTTATGCTCGGCAATGTTGCAGTTGCCAGAGGTCTGTATGAGGCAGGCTGTGATTTCGTTTCAAGCTATCCCGGTACACCCAGTACCGAGATAACAGAGGCCGCCGCTAAATATTCCGAGATCTATGCGGAATGGGCGCCTAACGAAAAGGTCGCTATGGAGGCGGCTTTCGGAGCAAGTCTGTCAGGTCACAGAAGCTTTTGTGCCATGAAGCACGTCGGCTTAAACGTTGCCGCAGACCCTCTGTTTACTGCCGCATACACGGGTGTAAACGGCGGTATGTTGATAGCCGTTGCAGATGACCCCGGTATGCACTCATCACAGAACGAACAGGATTCAAGACACTATGCTATAGCGGCAAAACTACCTATGCTTGAGCCGTCCGATGCCGAGGAAGCGTTACGATTTACTAAGCTCGGTTACGAGCTTTCCGAAAAATTCGATACTCCCGTTATAATAAAGATGTGTACAAGAATCGCCCACTCTCAAAGCGTAGTCGAAACCTCGGACAGACAGACATACTCAGCCGTACCTTATGAAAAGAATATCGGCAAGTATGTTATGATGCCCGCTTGTGCAAAGGCACGTCACCCGATAGTCGAAGAAAGACTTCACTCACTTACCGCTTGGGCGGAAACGTCCGATATTAACCGTATCGACAAAGGCGAGGACGATTCGATGGGATTCATCACTTCCTCGACAAGCTATCAGTACGTCAAAGAGGTCTGCGGTGACAAATATCCCGTCTTAAAGCTCGGCATGGTAAATCCCCTGCCGCTCGAAAAGATAAAGAACTTTGCAGCGTCTGTCAAAAAGCTTATCGTTGTCGAAGAACTCGACTCGATAATCGAAACACACTGCCGCTCACTCGGACTCGATGTTACAGGAAAGGAAATTTTCGGCTGTATAGGTGAGTTCAGCAGAAACTACGTTGCCGAAAAACTCGGTTTCCCTGTACACAAAGGCGAAACATTAAACGAAGATATTCCGTCAAGACCGCCTGTCATGTGTGCAGGCTGTCCGCACAGAGGACTTTTCTATACTCTTAAGAAAAAGAACGTAACTGTCATGGGTGACATCGGCTGTTACACACTCGGAGCTGCCGCACCGCTTAGTGCTATAGATCTGACACTGTGCATGGGTGCATCTGTATCGGGTATCCATGGCTTTACAAAAGCCTCGGGCAAAGAACAGGCAAAGCGTACAGTAGCGGTAATAGGCGATTCGACATTCATGCATTCGGGCATGACAGGACTTGTCAACATCGCTTATAACGAGTCAAATTCAACAGTTATCATACTCGACAACTCTATCACCGGTATGACAGGTCATCAGCAGAACCCGACAACAGGCTTTAACCTTAAGGGCGACCCTGCGACAAAGATAGACCTTGAGGCACTGTGCAGAGCGATAGGAATAAAGAACGTCCGTGTAGTTGACCCGTATGACTTGTCGCAATGCGAAAAAGCGATAAGCGAGGAACTCGAAAGAGAAGAACCCTCGGTCATAATATCAAGACGTCCGTGTGCTTTGCTTAAATATGTCAAGCACCCCGGTCCTATCTCATGTGACACGGATAAGTGCGTCGGCTGTAAAGCCTGTATGAAGATAGGCTGTCCTGCGATAAGCATAAAGGACGGCAAAGCAGTCATAGACGATACACTTTGCGTAGGCTGCGGAGTATGCACACAGCTTTGCCGCAAGAATGCACTGGGCTAAGACAGGAGGACTTCATCATGGAAACAAGAAATATTATGATAGTCGGAGTCGGCGGTCAGGGAACTTTGCTTGCAAGCAAGCTGCTTGGCAGAATACTCTTAGATAAAGGCTACGACGTTAAGGTCAGCGAGGTTCACGGAATGAGCCAGCGTGGCGGCAGTGTCGTTACATATGTACGCTACGGTGACAAGGTATATTCACCTATAGTTGACGAAGGCGAGGCAGACATTGTATTGTCGTTTGAACTTCTCGAGGCGGCACGTTGGGCAGGATATCTTAAAAAAGGCGGTGTGCTTTTGACAAACACTCAAAAGATAAACCCCATGCCGGTCATCACAGGTGCGGCTGAATATCCGTCCGAACTCGAAAAAAAATTGTCAAGCCTCGAGATAAAGCTTGACACAATGGACGCTTTAAGCCTTGCCGAAAAAGCAGGCTCATCGAAAACGGTAAACCTTGTCCTCTTAGGCAGACTCAGTAAATACTTTGACTTTGACAAAGAGGAATGGTTTGACGCAATAGAAAAGAGCGTACCGGAAAAATTTATTGAAATGAATAAGAGAGCATTTGAGCTGGGTGCTAGATGTTAGATTTTAGACGTTAGATGTTAGACGTGGTAAATTTAAGGTTGTTGCACAGAGGAGGGGTTCAACTGTGAACAACCTAAATATTACAACGTCTAGCGTCCGGCATCTAGTGTCTGGCGTCCGGAATTTGCATTGACAAAACAGGAATTTGTATATAATTCAGTCGAAAAGCTGTTTGGCGGTAAAAAGCAACAACCGCCACTCGGCACAGTGACGGTTGTTGTTTATCACTTCCAAAAGAAGGTGATAACATGATTTTTACTCTTACATTCCATATTGTATATATAGTATACAATATGATATCCCGTTTTGTCAAGTGCAATATAATTCGTATTTTAAAACTTAATATCCAATTACATTTGACAAAATACGACAAGACGTGTATAATTAGCGTATAGTCGAAAGGCGTTTAAGGCGGTTGGCGTTATCACTTTCCGAAAGGAGGTGATAGCAATGACTTTTACATTTACGTTTTATGTTGGAAAGTATACTTTCACAATACAACTTAAAGTAAAAAGAAACAACCGCCACTCGGCACAGTGACGGTTGTCTTGTAATATAAAACAAACAACTTTCAAACGCTGACCGCTTTCAAACGGTCACCCTTCGACTAACTCTGTATATATATTATACAGAGGGTATCCCGTTTTGTCAAGTGCAAGACGGGATATTTTGTGCTTTTGGCACTATTATTTGAAATCTATAATTTAATATACAATTTAAGGAGCAACAATGGAACAGAATTACTATCAAAAAGAGATCGAGTGTGCATCTCAGGAACAAATAAAGGCATGGCAGGACGAACGTCTTGTTAAGCAGGTTCGCCATGTTTGGGATAATGTCCCCTACTACAGAGCTAAAATGGAAGAAAAGGGTGTTACACCCGATGATATTAAGGGCAGAGATGACCTGTACAAGCTGCCGTTTTTGACAAAAGCCGACCTTCGTGACGCTTATCCCTACGGACTGTTGGCTACACCGCTTAAAGACTGCGTTCGTATCCACTCAACTTCGGGTACAACAGGAAAAAGAGTTGTCGCATTCTACACTAAGAACGACATTGACCTTTGGGACGACTGCTGTGCAAGAGCTATCGTTGCCGCAGGCGGAACACCCGATGATGTTTGCCAAGTCGCTTACGGCTACGGTCTTTTCACAGGCGGATTCGGTCTTAACGGCGGAAGTCAGAAACTCGGCTGTCTGACTCTCCCCATGTCATCGGGCAACACAGACCGTCAACTTCAGTTTATGGAGGACCTCGGTTCTACAATTCTTTGCTGTACACCGAGCTATGCCGCATATTTGTCGGAAAGCATAAACGAGAGAGGTCTTAAGGATAAAATAAAGCTTAAAGCGGGCATTTTCGGTGCAGAGGCTTGGAGCGAAGAAATGCGTAAAGACATAGAAAAGAGCCTTGGCATAAAGGCATATGATATTTACGGTTTAACGGAACTCAGCGGTCCGGGTGTAGCATATGAATGTTCGGCTCAAACGGGTATGCACATAAACGAGGACCACTTCATCGCAGAGATAATCGACCCCGATACAGGTGAAGTTCTCCCCGAGGGAACACAGGGTGAGCTTGTTTTCACCTCAATAACAAAAGAGGCTTTCCCCCTTCTTCGTTACCGTACAAGAGATATATGCGTGTTGACCAGAGAGAAATGCCCCTGCGGAAGAACTCATATAAAGATGTGCAAGCCTATGGGCAGAAGTGATGATATGCTTATCGTCAAGGGCGTCAACGTATTCCCGTCACAGATAGAAACCGTACTTCTCGAACAGGGTTACACGTCCAACTATCAGATAGTCGTTGACAGAGTAAACAATTCCGATACACTCGACGTGCTTGTTGAAATGACGGCAGACCACTTCTCGGATTCACTTGCCGATATTACCGCAAGAGAAAAGAGCCTTGTCGCGGCACTTAAAGCAATGCTCGGAATTTACGTTCACGTTCATCTTGTCAGCCCGAAGTCCATCGTCAGAAGTGAGGGCAAGGCTGTAAGAGTAATTGATAAGAGAAAGATATAAGGAGGGTTCAACATGAATATTCATCAGATATCGGTATTTCTTGAAAACAGAGCAGGTCAGCTTGCCGAAATAACCGGTTTGCTTGCCGCCGAGGGTATCGACCTTCGAGCAATAAACGTTGCCGAAACAACAGACTACGGTGTAATTCGTATTATAACGGACAATGAGATGTCGGCTTGCCAAGTCTTGCAGAGAAACGGCTTTGTATTCTCTTTAAGCGATGTTCAGACTGTCAGCGTACCCGACCAGCCGGGCGGACTTAGTGTTCTTCTAAAGGTTATAGCAGATGCGAACATTGACGTTTTATATATGTACTCCGTGTTCGGTCACAAAGACGGAAAGGCATCTATGATATTCCGTGTTGCAGACCAGCAGGCATTTGAAACAGCACTCAAAAATGCCGGAATAGATACCACTGACAGCGTACTTGACTAAATAAAAAAGAAAAGAGGTAACTGCCATGCAGGAAATGAGCAGAAAAAATAAACACTTTACCGACTCCGTTATTCGCCGTATGACGAGAATAAGCCTTGAATGCGGAGCGATAAACTTAGCACAGGGATTCCCCGATTTCGATCCCCCGAAAGAGATGACGGACAGACTTTTGGAGATAAGCAAAATAGGTCCTCACCAGTACCCGATAACAATGGGCGCACCCAACTTCAGACAGGCACTTTGTCGTAAATGCGGTCGCTTTATGGGCAGAGAGCTTGACCCCGAAACAGAAGTCGTTGTAACGATAGGTTCGACCGAGGCAATGGTTGACACGATTTTCGCACTCACCAACCCCGGTGACAAGATCGTAATGTTCTCACCCTATTTCGAGAACTACAAAGCACAGGCTATCATGGCTGACTGCGAGCCGATATTCGTTCCCCTCGTTCCGCCGCAGTTCAACTTCGATCCCGAAGTTTTAGAGGACGCTTTCCGTCAGCACCCGAAAGCTATACTTATATGCAATCCGTCAAATCCCAGCGGTAAGGTTTTCACATATGACGAGTTAAAGTTCATAGCCGACCTTTGCATTAAATATGATGTTTATGCGATAATGGACGAAGTGTACGAACACATCATATTTGAGGGTCACAAGCACATTTACATGAACTCTCTTCCGGGAATGTGGGAGAGAACCGTCAGCTGTTCGAGTCTTTCAAAGACATACTCGGTCACGGGTTGGCGACTTGGTTATGCAATAGCACCCAAGCACCTCATGGACAGAATAAAACAGTACCACGACTTTAACACCGTCGGTGCGGCATCACCACTCATGGAGGCTGCCGTTGTCGGTCTTGATATGCCCGACAGCTACTACAAAGAATTCGGTGATCACTACGCTCATATGAAAGAGCTTTTCACAGGTGGTATGAAGTCGCTTGACATTCCGTTCACCGATCCGCAAGGCACATACTTCGTCCTTGCAGACATTTCACCGTGCCTCAAAAAAGGTCAGTCGGATGTTGACTTCTGTGTTGAAATGGCACAAAAAGTCGGTGTTGCCTGCGTTCCGGGAAGTTCATTCTTCGATGAAAACGTCAACCACATTGTAAGACTTCACTT
>CAYWDD010000058.1:0-7970 GCA_964456935.1 uncultured Faecalibacterium sp.
CGTCCATGTTGCGTGAATAATTTTCAAACCAAAAATCATAATCGGCGCTCGAATATGAGCGGTACTCGATTATCGGTTCATCGTTGTCCTTGATTATCTCACCGCCATCGAGCGTGAATTTTCCTATTCCGCCATATTCGTTAATTTTAAGCTCATATCCCGAAAAACGAACTGCCTCGGTGTACGGTATATAGGTATCCAAGGTTTCGGGAGCAATCGGTCTTAATTTCGAGAGCGAACTTTCCGCCTCAAGCTTGTGAGAGGGTGAAAGAGTCGAAAGCGCTTTTTCGATGTAGAGCCTCTGCTCTGCCCAGCTTTTTTCTATTCTGCTGTATGAACCGGTGTGGTATGGCGGTTCGCTGCCGTTCTCAAAGGGTGAAAGAATATCATACGAAAGTTCTTTGTAGGCAAAATTTACGGAAACTTTGTCGTTTGCTCTTGCCTTTTCAAAGTCTTTTTTTAGATAGTTTTCGTAATCGGCAAGACCTATCTTTGAGTCCATTCCGCAGGTGTGTTCACCTATGCACAAAAGAGCGTCGCTGAAATGTGTGTATTCTTCGCTCCCCTTTTCCAATGAGCCGTCCGAAAGCCACTTTCTCTTTAAGCTCATGAGTTCTCTCAACGTCGCCGATTTATACGGGTCTGCGGCACTGCCGTGTATCCATGTGTCGCCTATCTCGCCCTCAAATACGGGAAGTTTATCCTTGACTTGCCACATTTTCTCGGCAAACTCGTCAAGTGTACCGGCAGTGACTTCGTAGTCGGGAAATTCATCTTGTATTTGTGAAAGCTTTTCCATTACACGCTCGGGTGACGGTGCTCCCCTGTTATCGACTGTGTGGTCAAAATAAAGAACCTCGTCAATAAACTCACTCTTGAATGCACCACCGTATGCACCCGAATAAACGACTATGACCTGTGCCTCTCCGCACTTCCACAGAAAACACTCGGGAACTTCGGGTACAGCGGAAACACCGTTGACACCGATATGCAAAAGCTTTATTCCGTGCTTATAAAGCAAGGGAACTATCGCCTTTGTGTGACCCGGTACATCGGTCATTTTAGCGGAAACGGTCTTTTTGCCTCTGATTTCGTCTATCTTGTCGATAATACTAAGTCCGTAATCTAAAGTGTCTTTGTCAAGCACCTCTGAATGAACGGTCACAGGCAGAGCGTGAGCGACAATATCTCCGTCACGCAAAGCTTTGACAAGTCTTGCTTTTTGGGTTTCGTTTGAATGTTCGAGTCCCTCTTTGATTATCCATGAACCTGTCGTCCAGATGAAGTTTTTCTTTGTATCGGTGTTGACTTTTTCTGCAAGCTCTATCGCCTGCGGAATAAATTCATCTATGTATTTTTGTCTGATATTTTCGGCATAATCCGTAAATCCCAGATCAAGATGCGTTTTTGAAACAACAATAACCTTTTTCATATCCTTGACCTCATTTTAATTTAAGTACAAAGCAAAGCCAGCCGTTCTTTTCGTGTCTTTCCTGTACTTCAAAGCCGTATTTGTCAAATGCCGCCAACACGTCGTTTTCACGGGTATCTATGATTCCCGATGTGATAAACACGCTGTCTTTATGCATGAACTTTCCTGCGTTTTGGCAGAAAAGTATGATAACATCGGCAACTATATTCGCAACGACCACATCATATGTTCCGCTGACTTTATCGACTAAATCGCCCTCGTGTACTGTAAATATAGGTTCTTGAAAGCCGTTCAGCTCACCGTTTTCCTTTGCCGTTTTAACTGCGAGAGGATCAATGTCAACTCCCACGGCTTTTTCAGCACCCAGCAAAAGCGAGGCTATGGACAATATACCGCTGCCGCAACCTATGTCGAGGACTGTCTTACCGTCGGTGATGTGCTTTTCCAAGGTTTCAAGGCACAGCCTTGTCGTGTCGTGTGAACCTGTTCCGAACGCAAGACCCGGTTCGATTTTCAGCACTTTTCTGTCGCCGCTCTCGGCTTGATCTCTCCAAAGCGGTTGAATGAGAAGTTTTTCTCCTATCGGCATCGGGTGAAAATACTGTTTCCAGTTGTTCTCCCAGTCCTCGTTTCGGCAGGCTATCAAGTCGATTTCGTTGTTTATGCCCTCTGCACTGTATCTTTCGCTCAAAAATGCCACCGCCTCCGCAGGGCTTTCTTCGGGTGAAATGTAGACGTGGACTATCGCCTTGGTTCTGTCTTTTTTGAGAAGTTCTTCGTCTATCAAATCAATGTGTGCTATTTCCCATGCCTGCTGTTCAAGGTCGGTGTAATCCTCGATATATATTCCGTAAGGTACGACCATTGAGGCTATGTCGCCTGCCTTATCAACATTTTCGGAATCAATGGTTATTCTGACTTCTGTCCATTCGCTCATATTTCGTTCTCCTTAATTTCAAGTATTGTAGCCGATAACGGCTCAAGATAAACTCCGCCTTGACACATACTTGCATCGAAGTACGCACAGGCTTTCTGCCATTTCGGGTTAAGATTATATGTTATAGCGTGTTCGTTGCGGTTAATTATGACCATTATTTCTTTCACACCGCTTTTTCTTATATACGCTATGCATGAATCTTTTTCACTTACGGGTACAAACTCACCGTCTGCGAAAAGCGGGTGTTCACGTCTGAACTTACCGAGTGCTTTGTACCAAGCTAAAAGCTCTTCGTTTTCCTTGCCCCACGGATAGCACTTTCTGTTAAACGGGTCTTTATACCCTTGCATTCCTGCCTCGTCACCGTAATAAAGTGACGGTACACCGGGAAGTGTATATTGGATAAGGCTTGCAAGCTTTAAAAGTTTTACTCCCTTTGAATATTCTTCGTCTGTGAGTTCTTTCTTTGACTGCCAATCTCTGCCTTTGTTTTCACAGCTTTCACCGACAAGTCTTGTTATCGCTCTTGCGGTATCGTGCGTTCCGATGTGATTCATCAGCACATTTACTACCTGCGGAGGATAATTTTCAAGTATAGTCATTATCTTGTCGGTAAAGCCCTCGGCTACGGAAGTTCTGATAAAGCTTATCACAGCATCGGCAAACGGATAGTTCATTACGCTGTCGAGCTGATCGCCCAAGAGATATCTTCTTCTTTCACCGTAGCTTGATTTATTTGATGCGTCCTCCCAGACTTCGCCTAAGATAAGAGCATCTTCGTTTTCGGATTTAACGACTTTTCTGAAAGAATCTAAAAACTTATCGGGCAATTCGTCGGCAACGTCAAGTCGCCAGCCTTTCACTCCGGCTTTGAGCCACTTTCTCGCTATACCGTTTTCGCCTGAGATAAATTCTATAAACTCATCGTTTGTTTCGTCCACTTCGGGAAGTATGTCTATCCCCCACCACGAATCGTATTTGTCGGGGAATTTCTCAAATTTATACCAACTGTAATAAGGTGATGTCTTTGACTGATAAGCACCTACAGACTTATATCTGCCGTATTTGTTGAAATAAACGCTGTCATCGCCTGTATGACTGAAAACACCGTCCAAGATAATACCGATGCCGTATTCTTCGGCTTCCTTGCACAGTTCGGTCAGCTCTTTCTCGCTGCCGAGCAAGGGGTCTACCTTTGAGTAGTCTGCCGTATCGTACCTATGATTTGAATTAGCCTCAAAAATCGGGTTGAAATATATGCAGGTGACGCCCAGCGAATGAAGATATCCGAGTTTTTGACGTACACCCTCGATGTCACCGCCGAAGTAGTCGTTATTCTTCACTTTTCCGTTTTCATCGGGTCGCCACAGCGGTTCACCGTCAAGGTCATCACGCAAGATCCTGTCTTTCGGTATACCCTGTTTTTTATTTCCCGATGAGTAAAATCTGTCGGGGAAAATCTGGTATATAAGTCCGCCTTTCAGCCAGTCGGGTGTTGTAAAATCTTCGGAATAGACCGTCATTTGGAACTCTTTTCCGAATGCGTGGAGCGTACCTATTCCGTTGCCGTAGTTTGTAATATAGTTCTCTCCCCACGGTGTATAGCACTCGAATCTGTACCAGCAAAGACCCGTTTTTGTCGGTGTGTAGTCAAGAGTCCACCACTCCTCACTGTCGCCCTCCATTCTAAGCCAGCTAAAATAATTGTAAAAGCCGTCTTTCACTTCTTCTTTATCGTTTCTGACGACCAAGGCAACACCCGTGCATTTCATGTCACGAGGAAGAACTATATTAAAGGTGACGGTTTCGCCCTGTCGGACAGCACCGAACTTTGACTTATGAAGTTTATTTCTTGAATTATAAGGTATATACATTCGGACTGTTTCTTCCTTTCAGTGTACACACAACTTTTCAGTATATTTTCGATCTGAAGCAAATATATATTTAATAACACATTAAAATTGCAGGTGATAGTTATGTTTGTCGTTTCGCTAAAAAAAGATAATATCAAAAGACTTGTAATCGGGATTTTGATACTTGCCGTCATAGTTGCAGGAGGTTATTTTCTGCTGACGGGAGATAATGACGAAGATGAAGATGCCGCATCGAAAAACGGTATCAGCTTGAAAGCCTCGGACAATGCCGAAAGAATAGCGTTCCTTTCACAGTTCGGTTGGGAAATAAGCGAAGATCCGATAGAGGTTTGCGAGGTCATTATTCCCGATGAATTTGACGATACTTATGAAAATTATAACGAGATCCAAAAGCAACAGAACATGGATCTTTCAAAGTATAAGGGTGAACGTGTCAAAAAGTGGACATATGAGGTCAAGAACTATCCGTCCATGGAAAATTCAGACGGAGTGATAAGAGCAAATCTCCTTGTTTATAACTCGGTTGTTATAGGCGGAGATATTTGCAGTATTGAGCTTGACGGATTCATGCACACGTTTGAGTTTCCGAGTGAAGGCTGAAAACTTAAGCTGCCTTCAGTAAATCCTCGTCACCCAGTCCTTGTATCTTTCCAGTATCTCTATATCGACCGTTGCGACCATCCTTAAGCCGTTTTCAGTGTATTCCTCCTCATGGACGGCTGAGTCACGACGAATCATTGCCGCAACACCGCCGCTTGAAAAAGGTATGAGCAGTTCCGCTTTTCTTCTTGTCGGCGGTAAAGCGGCAGCTATTTCATTTAAAAGTGCGTCTAATCCCTTGCCCTCAAGAGCCGAGATCATGACCGTCTTTCCGAACGTCGGCATAGCGTACAAATCGCCTATAAGGTCACACTTGTTCATGACTGAAATTATCGGCTTTCCGATACAGCCGAGTTCTTCCAAAAGCTTTCGTGTTACATCAAGATGTTCGCTGCAATTTTCGTCACTTGCATCGCAAACGTTTAATATGACTGTCGCACTGCTTGCCTCTTCCAAGGTTGACTTGAAAGCCTCAACCAAGTTGTGGGGAAGTCTGCGGACAAGTCCTACGGTGTCAATAAGCATTACCGTTCTGCCGTCGGGAAGTTCCAATGCTCGTGAAGTCGGGTCGAGTGTTGCGAAAAGCTTGTTCTCGGCAAGGACGCCTGCGTCCGTCAGCTGATTCATGAGCGTACTCTTACCTGCGTTCGTATAGCCGACTATAGCGACCGTCTGCACTCCGTCTTTTTCACGACGTTGTCTGTGGCGGTCACGTCTTTTTTCGACTTCCTTAAGTTCCTGTTCAAGAGCCTGTATTCTTCGTCTTATGTGTCGTTTATCGCTTTCAAGCTTAGTTTCGCCCGGACCTCGTGTACCTATTCCGCCGCCAAGACGTGAAAGCTCCGTGCCTTTGCCGCCAAGTCGTGGAAGTGAGTATTTAAGCTGTGCCAGTTCGACTTGCAGCTTACCCTCGTTCGATCTCGCTCTTGCGGCAAAAATGTCTAAAATAAGCGTTGTTCTGTCTATGACCCTCGTGCCTGTCAGTATTTCCAAGTTTCTCTGTTGTGATGGGGTCAGTTCGCTGTCGAATATCAAAAGGTCAACCTCATGCACCGAAATAAATCCGATTATCTCACTTAGCTTTCCTTTTCCTACAAATGTTGCCGCCTCGGGTCTTTCCTTTTTTTGAATGACCTTTGCCACGACCTCGGCACCTGCCGTTAAGGCAAGTTCTTCAAGCTCATTTATTGATATTTCAGCATCGAAATCACCCGTGTCAACGCTTATAAGCATCGCCTGTTCGGGTGCTGTTCTGTTTTCGTAAAGCTGCATAAGATTCTCCTTTTATATCGACTTATCTAAATAGACCGAAACGGTTCGTTAAGGTCAGTTTCAACGACAAATCCGACACTCCACTCGCCTACGGCTCGGAGTGCACGTCTTTGCCGTTCCGCCCGCCCTGCGGGCGGGCGGTTCAACCCAACTAAAACCGCCTTAACCCTCAATAACAATAAGTTCTTTCGGGCAGTTTGTCAGATTTCTGTAGCCGTCGGGCGTGATGAAAGCCATGTCCTCTATTCTTACACCGAACTTTCCGGGAAGGTATATGCCCGGCTCGTCGGTGATGAGATATCCTGCCTCGAGAATTTTCTTTCCCGCAGGTGAAACTCTCGGCTCTTCATGAATTTCAACTCCGACACCGTGACCTAAACCGTGACCGAAATATTCACCGTAACCTGCCTGTGCAATAACATCTCTTGCAGCCTTGTCAACGTCCTTGCACGGTACACCCGGTTTCATCATCTCGAAACCTGCGTTTTGTGCCTTGAGAACAGTGCCATATACTTCTTTCATTTCGTCCGTCGCATAGCCGACTGCTATTGTACGGGTCATATCGCTGTGATAACCGCCGACTACCGCACCGTAGTCCATGGTGATGAAGTCGCCTGCCTGAATCTTTCTTTCACCCGGTACACCGTGAGGCATGGACGTCTTTTCACCGCTTACGGCTATCGTTTCAAATGAAAGAGCCTCTGCACCGTTTCTGAGCATGAAGTAATCAAGCTCAAGACCTATTTCTCTTTCGGTCATTCCTATCTTTATGAAATCAAGCATATGGTCAAAAGCTTTTTCGGCTATACGCTGTGCCTTGACAACAAGCTCTATTTCTTCTTCGCTTTTTTTGATTCTTATTGAATTTATCGCATCGTCAAGGGTGCTGTCTGTGATAAATTCAACATCTTTCAATGCTCCTGCAAGCTTTACCAAGTAAGCAATGGTGAGTCTTTCCGACTCGACTGCAAGGTTCTTTACACCAAGCTGTGACAGCACTGGAGCAATACTCTTTTCAACCGTATCAAAGAGTAATATCTCATCGCATTCTTTACACTCGGCATTTGCCGCCTCGATGTATCTGCTGTCTGTGAAAAAGACGGACTTTTCGCCTGTGACCACTAAAAAGCCGTCCGTTGACGGAAATTGTGTAAAATATCTTCTGTTTTCTTCGCTGACGATTATTGCCGCAAAGTCTTTACCTTTAAGAAAATCTTTGAGTTTTTGTGTGTTCATTGTTCCGCTCCTTATCTGACTTTATGCTTTTGCCCCGACTTTTGTTCAAGCTCAAGCATATATTTTATAATCGGTTTTTCCTTGTGCCTTTTATATCTGTAGAAAAAGTAAAACACCACTTCTTTTGACGGAGGCTTGACATAGACCGACACACCTCCGACTTCGTTTGCACCCTTTACATCGGAAAATATCTGATCTCCGATAAACGCTATGTCCTTAACATCGACATTGAGCATTTCAGCCGCCTTGTAAAACGGTTCGTGCTTTGGCTTTTTTGCTAAGGGTACACACGGCAGGTTCAATATTTCTGCAATCTTCATTGCTCTTTTTTTCCCTGCGTTTGATACGATAATGATCGGTATTTCGCTGTCTTTGAGTCTTTCGACCCATTGACGGGAATTGCCGATAAAACGCTTTGTCGCATCGTAGCACAGCGTGTTGTCGATATCCAAAGCGACCGCTTTGACGTTCCATGAACGAATATCATCTAAAGTGATGTCCTCTATGCTGTCATAATGATATTCGGGTATCAAATTTATATCCATAATCGACCTTTCAATACTGCCTGACAGAATAAAAAGCAGGCTTGCGCCTGCTTCTTTTCACTTACTTGTACTTA
>CAYWDD010000059.1:0-2079 GCA_964456935.1 uncultured Faecalibacterium sp.
AAGAAGATCGACATCAACGCCTATATATTTGTTCGTCTCGGTGTCGAGAAATTCAAACGGAGCGAAAGACTTATCGGAATAGATAAGGTATGTCTTTTCGTTGTTTGAGCTGTCGTCGTTTGTTCCGTTGTTTGAGCCACAAGCTGCGAAGCAAAGGACGATCATTGTTGCTGCCATAAGCAGTGCCAGTAGTTTTTTCATGTTGTTACCTCCTGAAAAACGTATAATATTATTTTTTGCCGGTCATATATGCGCATGTCAAATCAAAGATATACTTATGTATAAATATACGGTTTATACAACATGTTACACATGACACTTTGATTTTTTGCAATTTCTGTTCGGACTCGTTTCTCCGGAAAATGAGCCTTTGAGCAAAACCCGAAATCCGAAAACGGACTTTCTGTTTTCTCAAACTCGAACGTACATCGCAAAAAACAAAGCGTGACCGACTTGTAAAAAAAGGACGCAATGCCATAAAGCACGGCGTCCTTACCCTACAGTTATTTATTATATCAATATGTGAAAACGTTGTCAAGGTTTTTAGACTTAATCTTTATTATTTATGATATTTTGTGCCCAGTCCGATTTGAACCGCCCTGTATATCTGCTCAAGCAGCATCACTCTGGCTAACTGGTGGGGGAACGTCATCTTGCTCATGGACAGCCTTTCGTCTGCTCGGCTTTTGACTTCGTCGCTGAGTCCGAATGAGCCGCCTATGATAAACGTCACCGTTCCCGTACCGCTCAACTTGATTTTTTCAAACTCCGCACTGAGTTCCTCACTTGTGCGTTGCTTACCTTCAATGCACATAGCATAGACAAACGAATTTTTCGGGAGCTTTTCCAATATCTTTTTACCCTCTTTTTCAAGAGCCGTTTTTATTTCGTTTTCGCTAGGTGAGTCGCTGAGTCTTTCGGGTGAAAGCTCGATTATTGCCACCTTGTTCGCACTTAACCTTTTGAGGTACTCGTTGCAGGCATCTGTCAGATATTTTTCCTTAAGCTTTCCTATACATATTATATTTATATTCATTCTATCACCTAAAATCTCAATACTCTTTCATAATTTTCCGTAGGATTGACGGTCAGCAGACAGTCGTGACCTATCACCGCACCTTCTTGTGAAAGTGCATATTCGCTTGTACGGTAAGCTAAGTCGGGGAGGTTGTTGTGTTCGCTTAAATGTCCGAGATAAAATCTCTGAGTGCCGCTTCTGAAAAGTTGAGCCACGGCATCACCGCATTTTTCGTTGCAAAGATGTCCTATGTCCGAAAGTATTCTTCTTTTAAGATAATACGGATAATCTCCGTTTTGAAGCATTCCTATGTCATGATTCGATTCTATCATCACTAAGTCACTTCCCGATATCGCATTCATGATTTCGTTTGTCATGTGACCTATGTCCGTTGCTACGGCTATTTTTCTTCCGTCGGGCATCTCGACCGTGTATCCGCAACTTTCGTTGCTGTCGTGCGGTGTCGAAAATCGCCTTATGATCATTCCGCCTATCTCCATGCCGGAAAGGGGAATGACATCGCTTGTGAATTTTTCTGTCAGTACACCTGCATTTTCCATTCCCGTCAGTGTTCCCTCGGTTGCAAAGATCGGTGTGTGATATTTTGATGCGAACACTCTTATGCCTTTGATGTGATCCGAATGTTCATGCGTTACGAAGATAGCTTTTATGCTTTCGGGACTTATATCTCTGTTTGTAAGTGCGGTGGTTATCTTCTTTGCCGACACTCCTGCATCTATGAGTATTCCGCACGATGCAGTTCCTATGTATGTGCAGTTCCCCGATGACGAGGAAAAAAGTGAACAAAAACGAGCCAATTATATCTTCCTTTACATTTTTCTTTGTACACCTAAAACCAAATCGGAGCGGAACAATGTCCGCTCCCAATTAAGTCTTTAGCTGATATTTTTCTTTTCTTCCTTGACCTCTTCAAACTCCTTGCGGTAAATATCCGCTCCGAGTGCTCTGAGTTTTTCAACGAAGTTTTCGTATCCTCTGTCAATATAAACGACGTTTTCGATTTCCGTCGTGCCTCTTGCGGCAAGTCCTGCTATAAGCAT
>CAYWDD010000059.1:2179-7903 GCA_964456935.1 uncultured Faecalibacterium sp.
CCGTGAAGTTCGCTGACGCCGTGAATTTTGATAACGTCTGTTCCTGCACCTCTGACATCTGCACCCATTGCGTTAAGGAAGTTGGCAAGATCGACTATGTGCGGCTCTTTGGCGGCATTTTCGATAATAGTCAAACCTCTTGCCTTAACTGCGGCAAGCATGACGTTTATCGTTGCACCGACCGAAACCTGATCCATGTATACCGAACTTCCCGTGAGCTTATCAGCCTGAGCGTTTATCATCGCTTTTTCGACGTTGATCTTAGCTCCCAAAAGCTCAAAGCCCTTGATGTGCAGATTTATCGGGCGTACACCGAAGTCACAGCCGCCGGGAAGGGCAACTTTAGCTCTGTTATATCTTCCGAGCAACGCACCTATAAGATAGTATGACGCTCTGAGCTGTTTTGTCATTTCAAGGGGAACGATATAAGAATTTACCCCCTTGGTGTTGATTTCGATTGTGCTTTTATTGATATATTTGATATCCGCACCCATTTGATGGAGAATACGAATCATGCAACTGACATCGCTGATGTCGGGAATATTCTCGATACGGCACACGTCCTGTGCCAAAAGGGTAGCGGGGATTATGGCAACGACTGAATTTTTCGCACCGCTGATATCGACCTCTCCGGTCAGCTTATTGCCGCCTCGGATAACGATTTTTTCCAAATCAATCCCTACTTTCACAAATTTCTGTATATTAAAAAACAAAATGTAGATAGTTTCACATAATAAGATACTAAGTTATTATAGCACTAAAAACTCGTTTTGAAAAGACCTTTTTGATATATAATCTAACAAAAAACGGATAAACTTTTTGTGCAATTTTATTTAAAAGGTTGATGTATATCAATATTCTTGACAACTATGAAAAATAAAACCGCAGTAAATTTTGAAATTTATTTTATGCTCGGGCTGCGAAGCCGCCAACCTAATCGAACCTACAAATAATATAACTCGAATTTGTCATGCAAAAAAATTTTTTGTTAATTTTTTCCTAAAGCGACAAATCTTTGTTTTAAGACTTGAAAAAGCTGCTTTTCTATGATATTATTTTTCTATCCAAGGCTTCTGTTTTTTCGCAAATCAGAGCGGCGGAAAGCAGAATATTTCCTACAAGAAAAGGAGGATAACAATGAAAGCACTGAAAAGGACAGCTGTGCTGATGATATCGGTTTTAATGCTGATAGCGACATTCTCACTGTCGTTCACATCATCTGCGGCAAGCAAAAAGAAGGTAACGAAGGTCAAACTCAATAAGACAAGCGTTACTTTGTACACCACACAAACCTATAATCTTAAAGCAACAATAAGCCCGTCCAATGCCTCTAATAAGAAGGTTAAATGGACAACGAGCAACAAGAACGTTGCTACCGTTTCTTCAAGCGGTAAAATCACCGCAAAGAAAAAGGGTACTGCAACTATCACTTGTACCGCACAGGACGGCTCAAAGAAAAAAGCCACCTGTAAAGTAACGGTCACTCAAAAGGTAAACGTTACTTCCGTTAAGCTCAACGCATCTGCCGTTCAGCTTAAAAAGGGCAACACGACCACGCTTAAGGCAACAATAGCTCCGTCCAATGCATCTAATAAGAAAGTTAAATGGACATCGAGCGATACGAGTGTCGCAACCGTTAATTCAAGCGGTAAAGTCACAGCAGTGAAAAACGGTACTGCGACTATCACTTGTGCCGCACAGGACGGTTCGAAGAAAAAGGCAACCTGTAAGATCACAGTCAGCAATACTGTCAATGTTACAGGCGTCAAGCTTAACAAGACCGCTGTTACTTTAGCTAAGGGTGGCTCAGTCACGCTCACCGCAACAGTCAGCCCCTCAAACGCATCAAACAAGAGTGTAACATGGTCGTCAAGCAACACGAAGGTCGCTACGGTTTCAAAGGGTAAAGTCACAGCAGTAGCCGCAGGTACGGCAAATATAACCTGTAAGACAAGTAACGGCAACAAGACCGCAGTTTGTAAAGTGACCGTCAGCCCCACAAAGGTTGCAAGCGTTACGGTCGCTAAGACCGCTTTCCTGTACCCCGGAAACTCTACGAAACTCACGGCAACTATTACCCCGTCAAATGCCGATAACAAGACACTTAAATGGACTTCAAGCAACTCTAACATCGCAACAGTCGATTCGACAGGCACAGTCAGAGCAATTAAGTCCGGTACTGTAAACATCACCTGCACTTCACAGGACGGCTCAAACAAGAGCGCAACGTGCAAAGTCACGGTAGGTGTTCCCGTTACGGATATCAAAATCAAGGCAACGGACACAGGAGCTAACGCTTGGTATGTAGGAAAGACAGGTCAGTTGACCGCTATCATCGAACCGAGCAACGCAACAAACAAGACAGTTACATGGAAGTCAAGCAACACAAAGCTTGCGACAGTTGATCAAAACGGTGTAGTTAAAATCATAAAGTATGACACCGGTATACTGGGAATGGGTGCTAATAACACTGTCGTTATCACCGCAACCTCAGCAAACGGAAAATCTCAGGAATTTGAATTCACTATAGTTAAGGATAAAGTTGAAGTTGAAGATATCAGCTTTGCAGCCGCAAACAACAACGGCACAGACTGGGTCGTAGGCGACAAGGTTGACCTCACCGCAACAACTGTTCCTCCCGATGCATCGGTGAACAGAGTCACTTTCGAATCATCTGACCCGACAGTTCTTTCAATTGACGAAAACGGTGTTGCTACAGCTTTGGCTAAAGGCTCTGCAATCATCACCGCAAAATCTGTTGATAATCCAAATAAGATCGGCACAATGTCAGTCACTATCGTAGAACCGATATTGATGATTCTTGACACAACACCGAATCCTCCTGCATATTACACCGTAGGTGACACATTAAAAGCAAGCTGTTATTTGAATCCGGGTACTCTTGCAAACAGAGGCATTGTATACGAAACAGATAAACCCGATGCTGTTACTATAACTTCAAACTACAGCTATTCGGTTTACTCAAACATTAAATTCCATGAGGCAGGAAAGGTCAATGTCAGAATCCGCATCAAGGACAGCGACTTAGTAAGTGATTGGATGACAATAATCGTCAAAGAGGCAAGAGCCGACAAGGACTTCTTCGAGAACGTCAAAGAGGGCGATACACTTCCGATAAACGTATATTCATTTGACGGTGAGAACAAGGAAGACATTTACTTCCAGTGCAACAACCCGTACAGCGAATATCTTCAGATTAACGATCAGCAGACCGAAGTTACCGTTATAAAGGAACTTCCCGATGAGGGTGCATACATCGAGTTTACATCAATTGACGGAAAGCAGTCATGCAAGATTTACTTCATCAAGGGCGAATACACAATACCCACAGATGATGCAGGAAGACTTCAGTTGATGAAAGACCTCTCTTCTGCAATGAAGAACAGCGACAGCTACTCTTCAAGCTACAACCGTCTGAAAGAATACAGCAACGTCAAAGTTGACAACAACAAGTCAAGCTCGGAACTTTTACTCGACGGTTCTTCACTTAGCGACTTCTTAAAGTGGCTGCAAAGATTCGGTCTTGTAGACGGCGATGAAGAAGATCTCATGGCTGATATGTCGGCAGAGTCCTTCGTTCAGGATATGTTCTCCGAAGATGAAACAGTCAACAAGGGTTCTATAACAAAGGCAGATTGCCCGAACGTTATAACGACCGATTTGAGTGCAGTCAGCGGTTTTGTTGTCAAGGACAACGGTTCGACATACACTATCAGAATGAAACTTAAGAATCAGAACAAGACATCTCTTAACAATATCGCAACTTCACCGTATGCTACGGCTATGCCGATTATTGATAAGGATTATCTTGATAAGTACGCTTATGACTTCAAGACGATAGGCGGCTCTCTCGGTTCAAGCGACGACTTCACTATAGACACCGTAAACTACGGTACAGTCAACGAAACCTACAAGAACGGATACGTTGAATATACAGTTGATAAGTTTACAGGAAAGGTCACGGAAAGCGAATATCATTACACGTCCGCTTTCGATGTAACGAACTCCGCTCTTAACTTAACGGCTAACGTCAGCGATACAGGCAGCTCATTACTTGACAGCCTTAAGATCGAACTTAAGATGAAAGCAACATTCACCTTAGACTTTGACGATACCGTCAAGATGAGAAACATCACATACTAAAATGAATGACGGCACGGTGCTTGGCACCGTGCTGTTTCTCACCAAAAAAACAATCGGAAGAAGTTCTCACTTCTTCCGACCTTTTATTTATTCAGCCTTTTTCTTGTCAAGTTTGCTTTCAACTTTTGAGAATATGTACTTTTTAACGAGGTCGTAAACATACTTTGTGATAAGAATACCTATCAGCGCATAGATGACTCCGACAACTGCTCCGGCAAGAATGTCGGTGCAATAGTGAACGTGAACATAAACTCTCGAGAACGCAAGCAGTGCGGCATAGATAAGTGAGGGGATACCCTTTTTCTTATCGTACCAGAAGATAGCAAACGCCGCGGCAAAACTCGATGATGAGTGACCCGACGGGAATGACCAGCTTGACGGTCTTGATACTATCTCAGGGAAGTTGAACTCTCCGCCCCATGAGTACTGCGACCAGTCAAAGTTGAACGGTCTGACTCTTGCTATCAGCTCTTTGATAACGAGGTTGTTTGCGACCTCCATGAACAAAAGAGAGATGACAACTGCGACTGCGACTTTCTTATACTTATCGTTCTTTTTAACGAATCCCGCAATAAGAAACGCAAGAGCGAACAAAATCCAAATGATACCGCTTTCACCCGAAAGAGTGATGATCTTTGAAATTACATCAAAGACGGGATTCCACAGGTGAGCTTCAACAAATTGGAAAACGTTCCAGTCAAAATGATAAATTGATTCCAGCATGGTTTTTCTCCTTTCTTTCAGCCTGACGGCTTTAAGCCGCCTTTTGACAAGTATAACACGAACCGTTCAAAATTTCAACATACAGATATAATGTTTTTTGTACGGATAAAGCTTTCCGATTCGACAGGTTTTCGCTCGAAATTATAAAAAACAGTTGACGGATAAATGTTGATACCTTATAATTATAATATATCAAATATGGAGATGATATGATGATTCAACATTTTAATTACAAGCACAACAAGAAAGTTCCGCTTGATGACACGACCGTTATCAACGGTCAGGGTTGCGGAGAGGTTGCGAAAATGATGTACGGGCTTTTTCATATGTCCTATAACGGCTGTGAAATGATAGCCCTGCACAACAGTATGTTGCTTACGGGGAGAAAATCAAGCCTTAAAGAAATCTGCCGTTATATGTACCCCAGAGCCTACGGCGTAATGGGGATCTTCGGTTCAAATCCCGTTCTGCTCGGAGGATTTTACAAAAAGGCGGGAATAAGATACAGAATGACATATGACTTCAACGCTTTCTTCAACAGCATAAAGTATGCACCTGTTGCCGTTGTGTCGTTTTGGAATCCACCGTCAAAGCCTTTCCACGGAATACATACAGTTACCGTTCAGGAGCTTCCCGACGGAAAAATCCGCATCTACAATCGCTACAATAACAAAGACTTTCCTTATGAATACGAGGACAGACACGACTTTATGCCCGATAAAACAAACTTCATCTGCGGATATCTTATAGAGGAGACGATGTGATATGGGCGAAAAATCAACGAAGATCCATGAGCAGTATACGTTCTTGGATAAGGTGAAAAAGCTGATAGGCGTC
>CAYWDD010000060.1:0-7885 GCA_964456935.1 uncultured Faecalibacterium sp.
AAAACCCGACTGTTACAGTCAAAAACAGCAGTACTAAAACCTTAAAGCAAGGCACGGACTCTACCGTAGCGTATTCAAAGGGTTGCAAGAATGCAGGTCAATACACAGTCACCGTCACATTCAAAGGTAATTACAGCGGTACAAAGAAGCTGACATTCACGATAGCACCCAAGGGTATTTCGATCTCAAAACTCACCGCAGGTAAAAAGCAGTTTACGGCTAAATGGAGCAAGAACTCACAAGCTACAGGCTATGAAATTCAGTTCAGCACTTCATCAAAAATGAAGAGTGCAAAGACCGTTACAGTTAATAAGAACGGCACAACATCAACGACGGTTAAGAATCTTAAGAGCGGAAAGAAGTACTATGTCCGTGTACGCACATATAAAACTGTTAAGCTAAACGGAAAGTCGGTTAAGCTGTATTCCGATTGGTCAAAAGTGAAAAATATAAAGACAAAATAAAAAATGGGGCTGTCCGAATGACAGCCCTGAATTTTCAGTTCAAATTATTATTGACTTATCAAGAAGTGAACCGCTGATGTTGATAGCGTGGTCGCCGACTCTCTCAAAATCAATTATCGTATTGATAAACAGCATACCTGTTTCGGTTGAATAATCGTGGTTTTTAAGCCTCTCGATGTGCTTTTTATTGTAAGCGCCCGTAAGCTCATCGACCTTATCTTCAATAGCGCTGAGTCTTATAAACTCATCTTTATCAACGCTTTGTTTGTTAAGTACACCTATAGCTCCGTCAAGCAGTTCGGTAGTTGTCGCAAGGATAACGTTGATGTCGTTTACAACTTCCTGTGGGAATGTCATCTTCTTCTTGACAGCTTTTTCCGCAGCCTCGAGAATGTTCATTGCGTGGTCGCTGATTCTCTCAATATCGTTGACAGTGTGATATAACGTACCGATAAATTCCGTATCTTTTCTGGACAGTTCAAATTTGTTAAGCTCGATAAGATAGTTGGTTATCTCCTTGTTAAGGAAGTTTACCTTTTCTTCACCGAATCTTATGCTTTCCGCTTTTGAAAGATCGCCCGACATTAAACACTCCGTAGCAAATACAAAGTTTTCTTTTGCTATTTTTGCCATTCTTTCCGTTTCTCTGCCTGCCTGAATAACAGCCATGGGCGGAGTCTGAAGTATTCTTTCATCTATAAAGCGAAGTTTAAGTGCGTCCTCTTCGTTCTCTTTGTCCTTGATTATGATTTCCGTAAGCTTAATGAATTTCTTGCTAAACGGCATGAGTATCGCAACAGAACCGACATTGAAGATGATGTGAAGAAGTGATATCTGTAAAGTCGGATTATCCGTAATTTTTTCAATAAGACTGACATAAGGTGTAAATGTCGTAATAACAAAGAAGATGATAACACCAGTAATGTTAAACAAAAGTCTGAACAATGCCGCTCTTTTTGCATTTACCTTTGTACCGACAGAGGATAAAAGCGTCGGCATAACAGCACCTATGTTTTGACCGAGTATAATGTATGCGGAAAAGTTGATCGGTACAAGTCCCTGCATGGCTATTGCCTGCAAAATACCGACAGATGCGGACGATGACTGAATGAGTGCGGTTATCAAAAGACCTATCAGTACCCCGACAAACGGATTTGAGTTGTTCGTTATAAAGTTTTGGAAAACCTCCGATGTCTTAAGCGGTGCCATAGCATCTGACATATAATTGATACCCATAAAGAGTAAACCGAAACCTGTGATTATCTCTCCTATGTGCTTGACAAGCTGTTTCTTGCTGAAAAACAGCATTGCAACACCGATGAAAACCGCAAGGGGAGCAATACCGCTTAAGTTAAGCGAAATGATAACGCTTGTAACAGTCGTTCCTATATCCGCACCCATGATAACGCTTATAGCTTGACCGAGCGAAATAAGTCCGGCATTGACAAAACCGACGACCATTGCCGTTGTTGCCGACGAACTTTGAATCACCGCAGTAAAAAGTATACCGACCATAAGTGCGACGAATCTGTTCTTGGTTATAATGTTCAATAAACCTTTCAGTTTATCACCGGCTGCGTTTTCAAGACCTTCTCCCATGATTTTCATACCATAGAGAAAAATTCCTATTCCGCCCCCGAGCTGTAAAATATTTGAGATCGTCATTGAGATACTCCTTTTTTTCTAAATATTGATTTTTGTTTTAAAACGTGATACAATATGTGTACATTGTTAATTTTTATTATATAGGTAATGAGTGAAAAAATAAACTGTTTTCGACATAAATTTAAAATTTTATCAATTCGTTATAAGTTCGTAGTCATGTGTCGATTATTTTTCAGCCATTTTATGTGCAAAACGACAAAATTTAAAAAATATTATAAAAAAATCAATTTAGGTGTTGAGTTTTGTGGATTTATATAGTAGAATTAACTACGACATATAGGTCATTGCAAAATAAAGAAGGTAAGATATGGCATTAGAAGAGTTTTCAGTTCTCAGAAGAAAAATAATTGACAAACAGTTTTCACGCATGAATCCGATGCAAAAAAAGGCGATATATAACGTCAACGGTCCTGTGCTTGTTTTGGCAGGTGCAGGCAGCGGAAAGACAACGGTTCTTGTCAACAGGATAGCTAATCTTATCAAATTCGGAAATGCCTACAATACATCGTACTCACGGTTTGAGCCTACAGAGAACGATATAGAAATAATGAAGGCGTACCTTAACGGCGAAATCAACGATTTATTTGAAATAGAGGATATTTTATGTGACAGACCCGCTAACCCGTGGCAGATACTTGCTATCACGTTCACGAACAAAGCGGCAAGGGAACTTAAAGAACGACTTGAAAAAATGCTCGGTCCGTGTGCAAACGATATATGGGCGAGTACATTTCACTCAAGCTGTGCAAGAATATTAAGACAGCACGGTCACAACCTCGGTTATTCCAATCACTTTACGATATACGACAGCGATGATTCAAAGCGGCTTATGAAAGAGTGCCAGAAGTTTCTCGGTATCGAGGACAGGTTGCTTTCTCATAAAACCATACTAAACGAAATAAGCATCGCTAAGGATTCTCTCGTGTCTGCGGAAGAATTTGAAAAGGTTTATCGTAACGATGTCAGAATGTCAAAAATCGCAGCGGCATATAAAGAGTATCAAAAACGCTTAAAACTTGCCGATGCAATGGACTTTGACGATATTATCGTAAATACGGTAGAGCTGCTTGAAAGTTGTCCCGACGTTCTTGAATATTATCAAAATAAGTTCAAGTACATAATGGTTGATGAGTATCAGGATACAAACCACGCACAGTACAAATTGGTATCACTGCTTGCCGGAAAATACGGTAATCTTTGCGTTGTCGGTGATGATGACCAGAGTATCTACCGATTTAGGGGAGCTACGATAGAAAATATACTTTCATTTGAAGATGAATACAACGATTGCCTTGTAATCAAGCTTGAAGAAAATTACAGGTCAACTCAAAATATACTCGATGCGGCTAACGAAGTCATAAGCCACAATGAAAAAAGAAAAGGCAAAGCACTTTGGACAAGCAACGGCTCGGGTGAAAAAATAAACGAGATACTCGCTTACGATGAAACCGACGAGGCTAAACTGATATCGGAAAAGATATTCTCTCTGACCTCACAGGACAGTAAAGACAAATATACTTTTTCGGATATAGCCGTTCTCTACAGAATGAACGCTCAGTCGAACGCTATCGAACAAGTTTTTGTCAGAAGCGGTATTCCGTACCGTGTAATAGGCGGTCAAAGATTCTACGACAGACTTGAAATTAAAGATGCACTTGCTTATTTGACGGTAATAAACAATCCGTCGGACGAGATAAGGCTTAGACGAATCATCAATACTCCCAAAAGGGGAATAGGCGATGCGACTGTTACAAAGGCATCTGAAATAGCGTCACAACTTGGAATAAGCTTGTTCGAGGTCTGTGAAAGAGCCGATGAATTTGCTGCACTGCAAAAAAGCAGTAAAAAGCTTATGCAGTTTGCATCTATGATAAATCTCGTCAGAAATGAGAGCGAAAAGCTCAATATCGTTGAGATTTTCAAAGCGATAATGCAGGAGTCGGGTTACGAGTCGAGCTTAATGCTTGACACCGAAAAGGGCGAGGACAGACTCCAGAACCTTTCGGAACTTGAAAGAAACCTGCAAACCTTCATAAACGATAACGGTGAGGACTCCGACCTCAATGATTTCCTTGAGGAAATAGCCCTTATGACCGATATTGATAATTACAACTCCGAAACCGAGGCTGTCGTGCTTATGACATTGCACTCAGCTAAAGGATTGGAATTTCCTGTCGTGTTCATACCCGGAATGGAGGAAAATATTTTCCCCGGTACACGAAGTATGCTAAGTCAGGAAGATATTGAGGAAGAAAGACGCCTTGCTTATGTCGGAATAACGAGAGCCAAGCGTATTTTAAACCTCAGTCACGCAAGAGCAAGAACCATGTTCGGAATGACGAACAGAAACAGAGAGTCACGCTTTTTAAGTGAGATTCCCGAAAAACTTATCGAAAAAAGCGGCAGACAGCAAGAATCACTGTTTGCGTCAGCAGGAAAGAGTGCATCGACAGGCAGCTTTTATTCACAGCCGCCGAAGAAATCCGGATACGATCTCGGATTTTCGGGTACGGGAAAGAAAACTGCGGCAGCTGTTGCCTACAAGGTCGGCGACAGTGTATGGCACAAGAAATTCGGTGACGGTGTTATCTTAAATGTAACACCGATGGGTAATGATACAATGCTAACAATAGCATTTGATAAAACAGGCACAAAAAAATTGATGGCAAACTATACCAAATTTGAACAGGAGGCTCAATCATGAAAAAGTTTATCTCAATTTTACTCGCACTCGTTATGGTATTTTCCTTATCGAGTGTAGCATTCGCAGCAAACACACCCGTAACACCCGTAATCGTTGTCAGAGGTATGGGCGAGGACATCTATCTCGAAAGAGATGACGGAACACAGGAAAAGGTCTTTGCTCCCGATACAACAAAGATTATGAGCGCTGTAGCTGAAGTTGCTCCGGCAATCATCAGTGCAGTTACTAATGATGACTATTCAAACCTTGACGGTGCTATGAGAAAGGTTAAGTCACTGTTCAAATATCTTGCTTGTGAGTCGGACGGCACACCTGCATATAATTTGACAGTTAACTATTCACCGAATAACCTTACTTACTATCCCAACAAGGAAGGTTCAGAGTGGAAGATCGCTTACTCTATAGCTGATTCTATCGGCAAAGAGAACACATATTTCTTCACATATGTTTGGACAAAGAGTCCTGTTAAGATTGCAGAAGATCTTAACGCTTACATTGAGAATGTTAAGGCAGAAACAGGTGCATCAAAGGTTTCTCTTGTTGCTTGCAGCATGGGCGGAACTATCACAATGTCATATCTTGCAAAGTACGGCATTGACAGCATCAAGAATGTTGTATTAGCATCAACAGCTTTCCTCGGCACAGATATCGTTGGTAAGCTCTTCAGCAAGGACGTTGACATCAGCCTTAATGACGTACTCGATTACTTCGGTGCATTTGTCGGTCGTGATATTGTCCAGAACATCGTTCAGATCGTTAAGTACGTTCTTGATGATGAAGGCATGATCGACGACACAGACGATATGCTTGAAGATCTCACCGAAGGACTTCTCGATGCTCTCTATTCGGAAGTATTCATGGATACATTCGTAACAATGCCCGGTATATGGGGTCTTGTTCCCGCAGCATACTATGAGAGTGCAAAGAAAGCTCTCTTCCCGGACGGCGACTATCCTGAATTTATCACAAGCGACTTAGACTACTACATGAATGAAGTACAGTCAAAGGCTGCTGACATCATTTATGATGCACAGGATAACGGAGTTAACTTCTATATCACAGCATCATATCTTACACCCGGTGTACCCGTAACAAGCGACAATGAGCAGTACACGGACAACCTTATCGACCTTAAGTACGCATCAGGCGGTGCAACAGTTGCCGATTACGGCAAGACTCTTAAGAACGTTAAGATCGACGATGCTGACAGAGTTTGCACAAAGCGTGCACATGACCACATTTCAGCTGATAACGTCGTTGACGCTTCAACCTGTATCCTTCCCGAACAGACTTGGATAATCAAGAACATCGGTCACATGAGATACGAATACGGTAAGGATACCTGTGCATTACTTGTTTATCTTGCAACAAGCACAAGAAGAGTTACAATTGAGTCAAACGCTAAGTATCCGCAGTTTGTAAATGTTAATTCTTCAACGGGCAACTTTGAGGATATCAACAGCAACAGCAGCAACTTTGCAGGTGCATCACTGTCTGATATAATCAGAACCCTCATCAAGAACGTATTCAAGATCATTCTTAACTACTTAAAGAATAATGGTGTTGCATAATGTTCTTACATACGGTGCTGTCGGTGACGGTGTTACCGACGATGCCGTAAGCATACAAAACGCAATAGATGAATGTGAAAAAACCGGCGGTGCAGTTATTGTACCGTCCGGTTACACGTTTTATTCATCGTCAATAGTCGCCGGGTCAGGCGTTGAACTTCATATCGAAAAAGGTGCGATCCTTAAGGCTACTTCCGACATTGACGGTTATAAAAGACCGTGTGAAACGTTGAATGACCCAAAAACCGCACCTGTCGGAAATCCCGTCAGCAAGCCGGCTTTTGCATTTATTTACGGCTACGGTGCTGACGGATTTTCAATAACGGGAGAGGGAACTATAGACGGAAATTGTTATGCCTTTGTCAAAAGACAGAACCAATACTACGTTACAGGCGACTTCTACCCAAGACCGACGACTATCTATATCGAAAACAGCAAGAATATCAGTTTTAGCGGCATCACGCTTACAAACGCACCGTTTTGGACTCTTCATCCGGCAGGCTGCGAAAACGTCTTGATTGACGGCATTAAGATCCTCAATCCTCTTGACGTTGCCAACAGTGACGGAATCGATCCCGATCACTGCAATAATGTTGAGATAAGAAACTGCGAGATAAGATGTGCCGACGACTGTATTTGCTTAAAAAACACCTCCGGTAATAACGAATACGGAATATGTGAAAACATATCGGTACACGACTGCGAACTGACATCTACTTCCGCTGCGATAAAGATAGGCACGGAGGGTGTGGCGGACTTTTCAAATGTTGTATTTGAACGCTGCAACATAACTTCGAGCAACCGAGGTATATCCGTCCAGATTCGTGACGGCGGCAATGTTTCAAACGTTCTGTTTAAAGACATAACGATAGATACACGTCGTTTCCATTCCTCATGGTGGGGTACAGCAGAGCCGATAATTATAACTTCGTTTCGCAGAGATGAAAACACGGTCAGCGGAAATATCAAAGATGTAACTTTTGAAAATATTTCCTGTGATGCCCAAAACGGTGTACTCATAAATTGTGATAACGGTGAAATAGAAAACATAAAATTCGAAAATGTCACTGTCGGTGTCAGAAAAAAGAGCAAATGGGAAACGGGACTTTACGACCTTAGACCCTGCATTGATCATAACATCGAGAAAGCCGACAACAACGCTTTGAGAATCAGAAACTGCAAAAATCTTAAATTGAAGAATTGCAAGTTTTCGATTAGCGAAAGTGAGGGCTACGGTGAGCCGTTTTCAGCCGAAAATGTCACCGAACTTTGCATTGACGAAACAAGTTTTGTTAAAGTGCTTGAATAATTGTAAATTGATTTGAAAATTTTCATTTTCCTCTTTACACCCGGTAAACAATTTAGTAGAATATTACAAGTGCAGATGTATCTGCTAAAAAATATGTGAGGTGTCACAAATGGAAACAAGTTATAAAAGAATTTTGCTTAAGCTCAGCGGTGAGGTACTTGCCGGCGAGGGC
>CAYWDD010000061.1:0-7814 GCA_964456935.1 uncultured Faecalibacterium sp.
GTGATGTATCCGCCGAGCGCCCATGTGAGCATATTGCCTTCGCCCTCGTATTTTGCATACTGTGGGAAGTTCGGATCGGAATTGATGTCCATCTGACCGTCATAACGTGCAATAGCTATCAAAAGCTTGTTAACGCTCTCCGGGAAGTCGAAATGTTCAACACCCTCTGCAAACCATGTATAGTCGGGGAAAAGTGCCGTAGATGCGTCTATTGTATAATCCGGTGAGATATACTTGAATGTGCCGTTGCTGATTGCGTTGTTGATATATTCAGCACTGAAAGTCTGATCTCTGCTTACACTTGTTGCGCCGAGAGATGCACTGGGTACTTCAACGATTCCGTCACCGATATAGTCGCAGCTCTTTATTGCCGGTACTATCTGGTTGCCGTATTTTGTGATGTTTGCATACTTTGTTCCGTTATCATATGCATCGACCATTATGTCCTTAACATTAACTAAGATGTTATTGTAGTAGCGGTCGATCTTTTCGATAAGTCCCGCATATGTCTGACGTTCCTCGCTGTCCTCGTTTCCGAAAACATAGTTCATTGCAAGGTCGTAATACTCTGTACCGACCATGCTCCAGTAACCGGGCATAGATGCGAATGAGCTTACAAGACTTCTGGGCATAAATCTGTCCGATATCTTCTCATACACCTTGTTTATAAGTGATGATGCAATGTCTGATATTCCGGGGATAGAACCGAGAAGTTCGCCCATGATAGCTGTAATGGGATTAACTCCGAGAAGTTCGTCCGAATAACGGCTCAAACCTTCGGGGTTTATCTCTATCTGTCCGCTGAACATTTCACCGCAGACAACAGAACCGTCTGCAACAGAGCAATAGAGAATGTTTGTGTCAACCTTATCATTGCCGTATTCATTGAGATATGTTGTAACAACGTTACAACCGTAGCAACGGCTGACAAGCACGCACTTTTCAGCGCCTGTTACTTCGAGAACTGCATTTATGTATTCGTCAAGAAGTTCTGCCGTGTGATACATATCAAGTCGCCAGTCATAGTGGAACATATAGTCCTCTAAGCCGTAAACACCGTCTTTTTTGGTGTCTTTAAGATCCGACTTCCAATCCCAGATGATACCGCTGTTATCTTTAGGTTCACCGTCAGGACCGAGAGCTATGTCCTTGCAAGCATCTGCAACTACATTGTACAGTGCCTCGCAAAACTCGTCCCAAGCCTCATCGTTATCAGTATCGGCTATAAGTTCCTTTAAACTTTTGCTAAGCTGATTCTTATACTTTCTTCTTACGTCAAGTGAGATGGGATATAAGACCTTGCTGTTCGGGTCGTCTTTATCCTGATAAATGTTATCAACCTTACCGATAACGTAAACTATCGGTAACGCATCTCCGTTCTCGTCAACTGCCGCAAAAGCAGGTACGGCCGTCATTGCCACTAAAATTACGACCATTAAAATCGAGATAAGTTTCTTTGAAAATCCTTTCATAATGTCAATACCTCCCTTTTTGCAGAAATTGTAACATAAACTTGCGAATATTTCAACAAAATTGCATCAAAAAATAATAAATTTATTAAGTATTCATTTTTTCGCAAAATTTAGCCTTTCAGTTTATAGATATAAAAACTGCATAAAGACGAGAGATAGACAGTTGCGAAGATAAGACTATAATTTGCACTGCCGTATATTATAGTGGAAACGGAAAGAACTGTCAAAACAACAATCGACACACCCGATGTTGCCGCTATTACCTTGTCCGCTGTTCTTTCTCCGAAGTGCAGTATAATAAAAAAGCGTAATGCTCTTGCACCGTCCAGCGACGCTATGGGAAGAAGGTTGAATCCTCCTATCATCAAACTTATGACAGCGGTATCGAAAGCAAAACGTAAATCAAAGGCAAAATAACAGCCGAAAGCAATAAGCGATATAATAAAGTTTACAAATATTCCGGCAAGGCTTACAATTATCTCCTGAAAATAGTCAAGATTTGTTACACTGAATTTGTCGATTTTTATTCCCGTAGCACTAAAGCTTATGCTTTTCATGTTTTCACCGAAAATCATCATGGCGGCTATATGACCGATTTCGTGAAAAAACGAACATATCAAAGATTGAAACACGGTTGTTGTTCGGCAGGTGATAAGCATAAGCGTTATTACGGCAAAAAATCCTGTTCCGAGCGATATGTCACAGCCCTTTATTCTGAATTTAACCATTTTCCAAGTTTATAAGTCTTTTCACGGTTTGAACGGCATCGGAAATGTCGTCCTCGGTAAGTGAAAATCCCGTCAAATACTCATATCCGTCTTTTATCTTGCTCCCCTTTTCGCTTTTAAACGACAGGCACAGCACCAAAGTTAAAATCGAGCATAGAATTATTTGCCACAATCTTACCGAAACGTACCAATCTGTTTTTTTACTGCTTTTTTCATCATAAACTTCGGTTGTTTCTTCCATTGTATCTCCCTCCTTATCAAAAACTATTCTCAGCAAGGTCGATTTATGCGAAAAGTGTTGATATTTTGCGTGATTTATGTTAGACTTAATAAACAAAAATTTACTGAGGTGATTACATGACAGACTTTAAAGAAAGCCCGTTTATGTACGTTGTAGCCTTTGTCGTTATCGGATTTGTTGTTATACAGTCCGTATTCTTTATCGTCAAAGCCTGGAAACGTGCTAAGGAATTGGGTATCAAGACAGAAACTCTCAAACAGACAGTCGTTTCGAGTGCATTGTTTACTCTCGCTCCCGCTATTGCGATACTTGCGACAGTCATCGTTTTGGCATCATCGCTCGGTATCGTATTGCCGTGGATAAGACTTTCCGTTGTCGGAAACTTGGCGTACGAAACAGTTGCGGCTCAAACGGCACTTGACGCTCTCGGCGGCAGTATTTCACAGGAAGTAACAGACCCGACTCAGTTCTCGGCAGTCGCTTGGGTTATGACTTTGGGTGTTGCTTTGGGAATTTTCCTTGTACCTCTTCTTTGCAAAAAGATTTTAAGTACAGTCGGCAAGGCTGTAAACAAAAACGAAAGCACAGCTAAAATCGGTGATATAGTATCATCGGCGGCATTTATCGGAATCATTGCCGCATTCGTTGCAAGAGAAATTAACGGCAGAAGTACCGATGGTACTGACGATGCAGGTTTTGTTTCGATAGTAACGCTCATAGCGTCCGTTCTGTTATATCTTCTTCTCGACTTCTTCACAAGGAAGTTCGACTGGAAGAAGTTTGAGCCGTTCGTTATGCCGTTCTCAATGTTCGGTGCAATGGCGGTCGCAATTCTCTTGACAAAGTACGCTCCGGCTTCTCTCGTAGGCTGGACATGGTGGAACTAAGGGGGTATCGCAATGAAAAACAAGACATATATGGACAAAGTACATACTTGGGGTAAAGTATGGTGTTTCTCCGCTCTTGCGGTTTTCCTTTGTGTACCGCTTGCTATTTCGATTCACTACGATGCATGGCCCGATGCATCAAGCTTACTTAACGCATTTTCAAAAGTTGCGGTTGTTTACTGGGTCAGCTCTATAGTTGAAGTTTTCACATACACTCCGATGCTCGGTGCAGGCGGAACGTATTTGAGCTTTATCACAGGTAACATCACAAACCTTAAGCTCCCGTGCGGTCTTAACGCTATGCAGAACGCAAAAGTAAGAGCGAACTCCGAAGAGGGCGAAGTTATTTCGACAATAGCTATCGGTGTTTCTTCAATAACAACGACTATCGTTATTGCTGTCGGTGTTCTCCTTTTCACTCCGGTACTCCCCAAGCTCACTGCTGCGGACTCACTCTTCAAGCCGGCATTTGACCACGTTCTTCCGGCACTGTTCGGTGCTTTAGCGGCATCTTACCTCGGAAAGCATTGGAAGATATCCATATTCCCGATTCTTGTCGGCTGTATCGTTCTTCTTTTCTCTCCGACACTCGGTGTAGGAACGCTCATATTCGTAACTATAGTTGCAAGTATTGTAGGCGCACTCGTTATGTTCAAGCTTAAGTGGGTAGAATAAAACAGAGTATATAAAATTAAGCTGTAGCAAATTTAGGTTGCTACAGCTTTTTGTTTGGGGTTGCAGATACGGGTGGGGTGCCGGGGCGGAGGGGCGGCAAGCGGTCGGAGCGTACATTCCCCGAGCCGCAAGGCGAGTGGGAATGTCGATGCGGCCGCCCACTGATTAGATTTGAAATAATCGAAAATCCATAAGGCTGATGAAGCCGAAAGTTATCACATTTTGAGTTTAGACCCGACTTTCAACTATCCAACAAACCGAAAGTCAGAACATCTAATATCTAATGTCTAACATCTAATATCTAAATGTCTAGCCTTCTAGCGTCCTTTATCTTTATCGCTCCGGGCATGGGCGGTGCTGTCAGTTTTATATCTGCACTGTCACCGCTGAATTTAAGCTCGGCATTGACCGTTAATCTCGGAATCAACGAACACTTTCCCTTGCAGGTAAGTGTGTTTCCTCTTTCGACAATATCATAATATCTAAACTGCATATTCTTAAACTTGTCGGGTAAGTCTATGTCAAATTCATATTGTCCGTTGTTGTCTATAATTTTAAAATCAACACTTCCCGTGAAGAACTTTGATTTTATGTTACCTCTCCAACTTCCTATTCCTATCATAATATTTCCTCTCTGATTTTAAGTCGGTGACACCGCTTTACAGCACCACTTCGACTTCTTCTATACCGTAATATTCAAACAGTCGCACAGCGTTTTCGTCTATCCTCTCCCCCGTTACGGCTATGGGGATCGCAGGAGGACACGACACTGTCGGTGATGCACATATTCTTCCTGTGGCATCAACTGTCTTAACTTTTTCTTTGTGCTTAAACATCGCTTGTTTTACGGACATCACACGTTCCGCTTGAACAAGCGGCGGCACTGTTTCTTCGCTTTCTTCAAGTCGGTTCTCTCCGAGTGCCGAGATGAGTCTTGCAAAATCATCGTCCGAGTTTTGAGGTGTTGCCATTAAAACCGTAAACTGTCTGTCCGAATATTCACACTCTATACCGTGTTCTCTCAGTTTTTGTGCGATTTCGTTTCCCGTTAAGCCTTTCGGTGCTTTCAGCGTTATTCTCAGCGGATCGCTGTCTTGTACATACCAGCCGTTTTGCTTAAGTTCAAGCTTTGTTTGAGCTATCTTCTCGGTGCAGCGTAAAAGTTTTTCTTCATAGCCGTCCGAAAGATATTCGTTGCACAAATCGAGCGATTGCATTATCAGGTATGACGGGCTTGTTGACCCGAAAAGCTCCATTGCCGATTTTACGTTTTCTGCGAAACTTTCGGGTGCGTTCTTTCCTATGTGAAGGTACGCACCACCTGTCAGTACAGGGAAAGTTTTGTGAGCGGAATCACAGCATATATCGGCACCGAGGTCTATCGGGTGAATGGGTGTCTTAAGAAAATGCAAATATGCTCCGTGAGCGTTATCGACTGCAAGAATCGTGCCGTATTTTCGGCAGATTTTCGCAAGTGCGGATATATCCGCTACACCGCCGAGATAGTCAACACCGGTCACATACACGGCTGCCGGTGGTGACGGTAACTGCTTGAGCGTTTTTTCAAGTTGATCGCAAGTTATGTTGCAACTGCAAAGCGAATCCGTTTTTTCTGGGTATATCCACTTAATATCAAAATCAATTGCAGCTGCCGCATAAACAAAAGACTTATGTGCGTTTCTTGATGCAACTATCAAAGGCAGTGAACCTTCTTTTCTTTGTGTAACTGCAAGGAAAAGCATTGCTCTTATGCACTGGCTCGAACCCTCGGTGGAATAACAGGTTTTCTTCGTTCCGAAAAGCTTTGCGGCATATGCCTCGCTTTCGGCAATAATACCGCTCGGCTCATATAAAAAATCAGCACCTTTGATTTCGGTTATATCTGATTTTTCGAATCCGAGTTCTCCCCTACCCTTATGACCGGGCATATGAAAACGAACGGTTTCACTGTCGGCATAACTTTTCAAAAAGTCGGCTATAGGCGTTTTCATCAGTTTTCCGCCTCTGCGACTTTCATCATTATCGCACATTCCATACGCTTTTTGAAAAGTTCACAACCCGACTCATATATACCTTTTATGCTGCCTGTTGCATGATATGCGTTTGCTGCACAGCCACCGGAACAGTATAACTTTGCCCAACAGTCGGCACATTCTTTTCTTGCATAAACGTTGCATGAACGAAAATCGTTGCGAAGTGCATCGTTTGTTACGCCTTTCCACACGTCACCGAGTTTGAAACTCTCATCGCCCACAAACTGGTGGCACGGATACAGGTCGCCCCAAGGGGTAACAGCCATATATTCCGTTCCCGAACCGCAACCCGATATTCTCTTATATATGCAAGGACCTTCCGTAAGGTCGATCATATAATGATAGAACGTTATCGGCTTTCCGTCTTTTTGACGGCGGAGCATATCCTTTGCGAGTATCTCGTACTGCTGTTTTACAATTTCTATATCATCTTTAGTCAGTGCTGCAGGGTCGTCTGCTTTGCAGACAACAGGTTCCATGCTAAGCTCGGTAAATCCGAGATCAGCCATATGGAAAACGTCGTTGGTAAAGTCGGGATTTGCGTGTGTGAACGTTCCTCTCATATAGTAATTCTTGCCGCCTCTTGATTCGACAAGCTTTTGGAATTTCGGTACTATTTTATCGTAGCTGCCGTTTCCTGCGTAATCGACACGGGTTCTGTCGTTTATCTCTTTTCTTCCGTCCAAGGACAGAACGACATTGCTCATCTCTTTATTTGCAAAGTCGATAACGTCATCATCAATAAGCATACCGTTCGTAGTAAGTGTGAATCTGAAGTTCTTGTTTTTCTCCTTCTCGACACTTCTTGCGTACTCGACAAGCTTTTTTACTACGTCCCAATTCATCAGCGGTTCACCGCCGAAAAAGTCAACTTCGAGATTCGTTCTTGTACCCGAATTATCCATGAGGAAATCAAGTGCCTGCTTGCCGACTTCAAAGCTCATCAACGCTCTTTCACCGTGATATTTTCCCTGACTTGCAAAGCAATATGCACAGTTTAAGTTACAAGTGTGAGCAACGTGCAGACAAAGAGCTTTAACGACATTTCCCGAACGCTCTTTGAACGTACCTGCCATATCGGCAAATGTGTCGGGACTGTAGAGTTTTCCTGCGTTAACCAAGGTTTCGACGTCTTCAATACACTCTCTGATATCCGTTTCGGTCACGTCTTCTCTGTCCGAATACTTTTCTTTTATGGCTTTTACTATATCGTCGGCAGAGTGTTCGTTGTACATTTCGATAATATCGTAAGCGACATCATCGACTGAATGCACAGAACCCGAACACGAGTCCAGAACGATATTGTAACCGTTTAATTTATACTGATGAACCATTTCGATTCTCCTTGTTAATTCAATAAATCAAATAAAAAGTGCCGCCTTGTTCAGACGGCATCTTTCTTTTGCAAATTTTACTTATTCTTGTTCTCGCACTTCTGATTTGCAACGCCGCAGCTTGTCTTACAAGCAGACTGACATGAGGTTTGACACTCACCGCAGCCGCCTTTCTTTGCGCTTTCGCAGAGGTTACGAGTTTCGATCGTCTTAATTCTTTTCATGCTTTGCATCTCCGTTCTGTTCAAATTATCTGCCAAGGCGAACGTTCCGCCGCAGCAGACTGCGCCTATGCTTTGATTAGTATATCAAATATATAAAATAAAGTCAATATTTATCGGGCAATTGTTGAAAAAATGTAGTTGCGGAGCATTGAGAATCTGCGCCGAGTAGGCATAAAACATTCGAACCCAATACGCCCAAAACACAACATTTCACGCACCC
>CAYWDD010000062.1:0-7799 GCA_964456935.1 uncultured Faecalibacterium sp.
GAGTTTCCACACTTCACCGCCCGGACCTCTGCCGTATGACGGAGGATCCATAATAATTATATCGTATTTATTTCCACGTCTTATTTCTCTTTGGACGAATTTAATGCAGTCATCGACTATCCAGCGGACATTCCTGTCGGCAACTCCCGATGATGCCGCATTTTCCTTTGCCCAAGCGACCATGCCTTTAGATGCGTCAACGTGTACCACGCTTGCGCCTTCTTTAAGGCAGGCAACGGTCGCACCTCCGGTATAGGCGAACAGATTCAATACCTTTACCTGTCTGCCGGATTCACGGATAAACTTTCTCGTAAAGTCCCAATTGACCGCCTGTTCGGGGAAAATTCCCGTATGCTTAAAGCCCATGTTCTTGACGTTAAAGGTCAGATCTTTATATTTTATCTGCCAACGGTCGGGTACTTTCTTTGCTATTTCCCACTTTCCGCCACCGCTTTTTGACCTTTTATAGTACGCATCGGCTTTTCTCCAAAGAAGGTTTTCCTTCTCGGTTTTCCATATTACCTGCGGATCGGGTCTGACGAGAGTTATATTGCCCCATCTTTCAAGCTTATCACCGCTTGAACAGTCGATAAGCTCATAGTCTTTCCAGTCGCTTGTATATCTCATTTTAAACCTCTTTTATATTAGTCTTTCTCTGACTACTTCCGCAATTTCGTTTGCGAGTTTTTCTATTTGTTTTTGATTTTCACCCTCGAGCATAACTCTGACGAGCGGTTCTGTTCCCGAAACTCTGACAAGTACTCTGCCGCTGTCACCGAGTTCTTTCTTTGCTGATTTTATTGCAAGCTTGATTTCTTCGTCATAGTTATATCTTGCTTTGCCCATATTGGAAACTCTGACGTTTATCATCGTCTGCGGATATACCGTCATGCATTTTGCAAGTTCCGATAAGGGTTTGCCTGTCTTTTTCATGACTCTCAAAAGCTGAAGTGCGGTCAGCTGACCGTCACCTGTCGTGGCATAGTCAAGAAAAATAACGTGACCCGACTGTTCGCCTCCTATGGAGTACCCCTTTTGCAGCATCGTTTCAAGAACGTATCTGTCACCGACTTTGGTCGCTTCATACGATATGCCCTGTTCGTCACAGAACTTGTAAAATCCCATGTTGGTCATAACTGTAACGACAGCCGTGTTCTTTTCGAGCTTTCTTTCGTTTTTCATGTACGACGAACAGATAGCTATTATTTTATCTCCGTCAACGATATCACCGTTTTCATCGACAGCAAGCATTCTGTCCGCATCACCGTCAAAAGCGAATCCCGCCATGAGGTCATGTTCTTTGACGTAGCGGCTTAAGTTTTCCATATGAGTTGAACCGCAACCGTCGTTTATATTTACTCCGTCGGGTTTATCCGAAAGCATATCGCATTTCGCACCGAGGTCACTAAACAGTCTTTCCGCACTTACGCTTGCCGAACCGTTTGCACAGTCCAAAGCTATCTTCATGCCGTCAAAATCGACATCTACCGTGCTTTTAAGGTGTTCGATATAGTCGTGAACGGTATTTGTGCTTTCGCTGACACGTCCGACATTTCCACCGACTTTAAGCGGCGGCTTATCAACTTCGTCGAGTATTATCGCCTCTATCTGTTCTTCTATCATGTCGGGGAGCTTATATCCGTCCGACTTGAATATCTTTATTCCGTTGTACTCACAGGGATTGTGCGAGGCTGAAATCATCACTGCCGCATCATAGCCGTACTCTTTTACAAGGTACGCTACAGCCGGAGTGGGAACGACCCCCAACGTCATTACGTCCGCTCCGACGGAGCAAAGTCCTGCCGCTATTGCACTTTCAAGCATCGTTGCCGATATGCGGGTGTCCCGACCTATGAGGACTTTCGGTTTTTTGTGCTTTTCGTCTGTCAGTACCATGGCAGTGGCTCTGCCGATTTTCATTGCAAGCTCACAGCTGAGTTCAGTATTTGCAACACCTCTTACACCGTCCGTTCCGAACAATCTGCCCATTTCTCTCTTCTCCTTAGTTTAGTTTCGGTTATACTCAAGCCCCAAGTGTTCGTAAGCCTGAACCGTGGCAATTCTGCCTCTCGGTGTTCTTCCGAGAAATCCTATCTGCATAAGATAGGGTTCATATACGTCCTCTATTGTTACCGCCTCTTCTCCTATTGCCGCAGATATCGTTTCAAGTCCCACAGGACCTCCGTTATAGCTTTTTATCATTGTTGACAAAAGCCGTCTGTCTATTGCATCAAGTCCGAGTTCGTCTATTTCCATTCTCTTTAAAGCAAGGCAAGCCGCATCTTTATCTATGACACCGTTACCGACAACCTGTGCGAAATCTCTGGCTCTTTTTAATATTCTGTTTGCAATTCTCGGTGTACCTCTTGAACATTTAGCTATCTGTAAAGCACCTTCGGGATCTATACCTATTCCGAGTATTGCCGCACTTCTTGTGACTATACGGCTGAGTTCTTCCGGTGTGTAAAGTTCCAATCTCATTACGACACCGAAACGGTCACGCAAGGGGGCTGAAAGCTGACCTGCTCTTGTTGTAGCACCGACAAGCGTAAACTTCGGAAGGTCAAGTCTTATTGATCTTGCGGACGGACCTTTTCCGATGATTATGTCAAGTGCGTTATCCTCCATTGCCGGATAAAGCACTTCCTCTACACTTCTGTGAAGTCTGTGTATTTCATCGACAAAAAGCACGTCGCCTTCATTGAGATTCGTAAGCAATGCCGCAAGATCGCCCTGTTTTTCTATTGCAGGACCCGACGTTACTCTTAAGTTTACGTTCATCTCGTTTGCGATTATTCCGGCAAGCGTTGTTTTTCCCAAACCCGGAGGGCCGTAAAGTAAAACATGGTCTAAGCTTTCGCCTCTTGACACTGCCGCCTGAATATATATTTTCAAGTTCTCTTTGACCTTTTCCTGTCCGATATAGTCTTCAAACACTCTGGGTCTGAGAGAGGTTTCTATGTCGGCATCTTCTCGGGTGTACTCCGTAGCCATTATTCTCTCTTCGTTGTTAAAGTCGTTCATTTTCTTTTCTCCGATCCTTTATATGATCTTCAATGCCTGTGTTATCAGCTTTTCTACGCTCTGGCTTTGGTCAAGCTTTGCAACTGCCGATGATGCCTCGGACTGTGAATAGCCGAGCATTACAAGAGCCTCAACTGCCTCACTTGTGTTAGTTCCGAGCATTATCTGACTTTGAGCGGAAACCTCACCCGTACCGGAGGAGGAAGTTGATTTCATCTTGTCCTTAAGTTCAAGCACTACTCTCTGTGCTATCTTAGGTCCTACACCCTGTGCTTTTGTTATGGCTTTTACGTCGCCTGCCGATATTGCAAGTGCAAGTCTGTCAGGAGTCAGCTGTGAAAGTATCGCAAGTGCCGCCTTAGGACCGACTCCCGAAACGGAAATGAGCATCTTAAAGCAATCAAGTTCACTTTCGTCATAAAAGCCGAAAAGTTCCAGTGCGTCTTCTCGTACAGACAAATGGGTATATAGCGTGACGTTTCCTTTTTTGTCGGAAAGTTCATTCAAAGTGGTGAGCGTGACGGCACACTTGAAAGCAACTCCGCCGCACGATATCGCCACAGTAGAAGAATCTTTATATACAATTTCTCCCGTTAAGCTGTAAAACATTATCAAATTCCTTTCCTTATCGACATATGTGACGAATACAGCGAACCGCTTGCGTGTGCGTGGCAGATAGCCATTGCAAGTGCGTCTGCGGTATCGTCGGGTTTCGGTATTTTTTCAAGTGCGAGTATACGCTTTGTCATTTCCTGAACCTGCTTTTTTTCCGCTCTGCCGTAACCGACAACACTTTGTTTGACTTGAAGTGGGGTATACTCGAATACGGGAAGTCTGTTCTTTTGAGCCGCAAGCATCAGCACTCCCCTCGCCTGACTTACGTCTATTACCGTCTTTGCGTTATTATTGTAAAAAAGCTTTTCTATGCTCATAACATCGGGGTGAGTTCTGTTTACGACCTCGTTAAATCCGTCATATATAAGCTCCAGTCTTTCGTTAAAAGGCGTTTTCGCTTCTGTTGTTATCGCTCCGTAATCTACGGTTTTAAAGTGATTATTCTTATATTCTATAACACCGTAGCCGATTATTGCATATCCGGGGTCGATACCTAATATTATCATCGCATACTACCTCATTATAATTTATCAGTTTAGTATATCATATATTTCATAAACTAACAAGTATTTACAAAACAATTTTATAATTCAGCCATAAATAAAAGGTTATATCTACACAATTAAAATTACGGAAAGTATGGAATTATCGAATTGCTTGTGCTATAATGTGTGCGTATTTATGGGATAGTGCGGTTGGCGTGGAACCGCCCGCCCGCAGGGCGGGCGGAGCGGTGGTAGCGTGTACCTGCGAGCGTGTGCCGTAAGGCACGATGCGAGTAGGTGCCGATGCCGCCGCTGAAAAGCCTACCGAAAGCACAGACCTAATACAGATACATAAAAAGAAATGATCTTTTGGAGGGAATCATGAATATTGTTATTGTCGGTTGTGGCAAGGTCGGTTCAACACTTGCCGACCAGCTGGTCAAAGAAGGTCATGACGTAAGCGTCATTGACGTTGACCCCGACGCAGTAAAAAAAGTGACGAATCGCCTTGATGTTCTCGGTGTTGTCGGCAGCGGCTCAATACATCAGGTACAAGTCGATGCAGGTGTTAAAGATGCCGACCTCTTTATTGCCGTCACATCAAGCGATGAGCTTAATCTTCTTTGCTGTCTTATGGCTAAAAGGTCGGGTTACTGCAACACCATTGCCAGAGTCAGAAACCCCGACTATCTTTCAGAGCGTAGTTTCATAAAGCAGCGTTTGGGTCTTTCAAACATCATTAACCCCGAGTACGAGGCAGCAGCCGAAATAAGCAGGCTGTTCTGCATACCCTCAGCTATCGAGGTTGACACCTTTGCAGGCGGAAAGGTTGAACTTCTTAAGTCGGCTTTACCGTCGGATTCACCGATAGTCGGAAAGACGATAATGAGTGCTTTGGGAAAAATCAGCGGCAAAGTGCTTATATGTGCCGTGGAAAGAGATGGAGAAGTCATTATCCCGACAGGCTCGTTTGTCTTAAAAGCAGGCGATGAAATATCGTTCATCACATCAAGAAAAGAAAGAGAAACCATATTTAAAAAGACAGGACTTGAAACGGGAAGAATCAAAAGAGTCGTCATTGTCGGCGGCGGTAAAATCTCGTATTACCTTGTGAGAATGTTGGTTGAAGAAGGCTTTAAGGTCAAAGTGATAGAAAGAGATAAGGAAAGATGCGAACAGCTTTCCGAGATACTCCCCTCCTCTGTGACTGTGATAAACGGTGACGGAACAGATCAACAGCTTTTGTACGAAGAAGGTATTGACAAAGCGGACGGTTTCGCCTCGCTTACGGACGTTGACGAAGAAAATATCATGCTTTCAATGTTTATGTCGAAAAACTCAAAAGCAAAGATAGTCACAAAGATAAACAGACAGAATTTTGCCGAGATAATCGACAACCTTGATATAGGTTCTGTAATATATCCGAAATTCATCACAGCCGAAACGATAGTCAGCTATGCAAGAGCGCTTAAAAACTCTCAGGGCAGTAATGTACAAACGCTTTACAACATAGTTGACGGAAAAGTCGAGGCACTGGAGTTTTTCGCAAGAAGTGAGTCCGAGGTTATAGGAGTTCCCCTCAGCGACCTTGAGCTTAAAGAGGATCTTCTCATCTGCTGTATAAGCAGGGACGGAAAGACCATAATTCCGAACGGCTTGACAACTATTGAGGTCGGCGACACTGTCGTTGTAGTAACGACACGAAAAGGTCTTAACGATTTAAGTGATATTTTAAAGTGAGAGGCGCAATATGAATATTTCGATTATATTTTATATTCTCGGCTGGGTACTTTGTACCGAGGCCGGTGCGATGCTTTTTCCGTGTGTGATATCGCTTATATATTCAGAAAATGTAGGACTTTACTATTTGATAACTCTTGCCGTGTGCCTTGCGGTCGGCATAGCGTTGATAGTTAAAAAGCCGAAGAATACCCGATTTTACGCCAAAGAGGGATTTGCAATAGTTGCGTTAAGCTGGATAATCATGAGTCTTATCGGTGCTGTACCGCTGTGCATAAGCGGTGATATACCGTCTTTTCTGTCAGCGTTTTTTGAAACGGTATCAGGCTTTACCACCACGGGAGCGACAAACTTAACGAACGTTGAGGCTTTGTCGAAAACAGGTCTTTTCTGGAGAAGTGAAACTCACTGGATAGGCGGAATGGGTGTTTTGGTACTCATACTTACGTTACTTCCGATAGCGGGCGGTCAGAACATTCAGCTTATGCGAGCGGAAAGCCCCGGACCTACGGTGGACAAATTCAAGCCGAGGCTCAGATACACGGCAATGATACTTTATCTTATATATATTGCCATAACAGTCTTGGAAATCATCTTCCTGCTTATAGGAAAAATGCCGTTATTCGATGCGGTAACAACGGCATTCAGCACTGCCGGAACAGGCGGTTTCGCAATAACAAATGACGGCATCAACGCATACCACAGTGCGTACATAGAAATAGTTGTAACAGTATTCATGATACTTTTCAGCATCAACTTTTCGTTCTATTATATGATACTTACAAGACGTTTCAAAGATGCTTTCAAGAACACTGAAGTTTGGGCATACTTGGGAATAATTTTAGTTTCGTCATTAACTATCGCAATAAACGTTTACAAGCAGTTTGCAAGTATCGGTGACACTCTGCGAAACTCATTCTTCACGGTAGCGTCGGTCATTTCGACAACAGGCCTTTGCACAGCCGACTTTGACAAGTGGCCGGAGCTTTCGAAAATGATAATCATAATGCTGATGTTCATAGGAGCTTGTGCCGGAAGTACGGGCGGTGGTATGAAAGTATCGAGAATAATGGTACTTTTCAAGAGTGCCGTAGATGAGATAAAGCACCTTGTACACCCGAAAAGTGTTAACAGCATTAAGATATCGGGCAAACGTGTTTCATCGGAAACCGTTAAAAATATTCGCTCGTTCTTTATAATAGAAATGATAATAATTGCCGTATCCGCTCTTGTTGTCAGCGTTGACAACTTTGATACGACAACGACCGTAACATCGGTCATAACCTGTATTCAGAACGTAGGACCGGGCTTAAATGTTGTAGGTCCGACAGGTAACTTCTCATCTTTCTCGGCACTGTCAAAGCTTGTATTGATTTTCGATATGCTTGCAGGCAGACTTGAACTTATGCCACTTTTGGTACTGTTCTATCCGCCGATTTGGAAGAAGAATTAAGCAAAGACAATTCATAAACAAAAAACTACAAGTTCGTAAATCGGACTTGTAGTTTTTCTATTTAGCGAAAGTCAAAATATGCTTTCTATTTTTTGTCGTTTTCCCCCTGCGTTACCAATATCTCCCTATTCTTTATCCAGTGCCTTTTATAATACATATTCCGTCTGAATTTGTCACCGATGCCGTCCATCATTTGATACATTTTTCCTCTCATCTCGTCTGCAACCGATGACATTTTTTCGTCCTTGATAAGGTTGTTCATCTGGTACGGATCGGATTCGTTATCGAAAAGAAATTCTTGCTTTCCGAACTTGTAAACGGCATAGGTATATTTGGAATTTCTGAGTCCTCGCCACTCCGTTCCGTCATGATATACAGCTGTGGGTCCTGTACCCATGAGCAGGCAGTCGTTATTTTTAAATGTACCCGACATTATGTTGTCGCTGAGGTCTGTTCCCTGTGACGTTTCGGGTGTAGGCAAG
>CAYWDD010000063.1:0-7798 GCA_964456935.1 uncultured Faecalibacterium sp.
AAGGTGATCTTAATAAAAAGCTTAAAGAGGCTGTCGAAAACTTCACCGATTCTATCTATAACGATGCCGTAACAAACGGACTTGATCACAGGATAGCTATGGTCGGATTCGCAATGGCAACACACGGTCAATTCGATGAAAAAGAATACTGGGATTACCGTAACACAGGAGTCTTGACAACAGATACAGGCTCACTCGTTGAGTATAACCCGAATCCCACGGCTAACATGAACAAGGTATATAAGAACGCTCTTGTCTATGTCAACAACGGTACAGGTAAGGTAAATGCAACTCTTACAAATGCAAAGAACAACCTTGCCGCAAAGGGTGCAACCGCAACAGACTTAGGTCTTGAAATGGCTTGCAGTATATTTGCACAAAACGAGAATGACGGCTCAAGAAAGAGAATAGTTGTCCTCATGACAGACGGTGTTCCGACATATGCGAGTGGTTATCAAGATGATGTTGCCGGAAAAGCAAAGAACAACGCAACACTTCTTAAGGATACTTACGGTGCGGACGTCTACAGTGTCGGTGTACTTTCAGGCAGTGAGTCAAGCAAGGCAAAGACTTTCCTTAAGAATATGATTGCATCCAAAGACAGTGACGGAAACGAACTTTACTACGATTGCGACGACTCTGCCGCTATGGTAAAGAGCTTTGAGAAGATAGCGGAAGAATCGACAATTGTAAAAACAGACTTTACCGATGTAACGCTTATCGACACAGTTGCTAAGGAGTTCACCGTTACTACCGAACAGGAGAAACAGCTTAGAATTGATGCAATCGAAAAGCTCGGTGTTACAAACGACGATATTACCGTCAAGAGATATGACGACGGCACGACACAGGTCAAGATTAAGCATATCACTCCCAAAGAGATCAAAGACGGCAATAATGTTAAGTTTGTTGTTGATTTCAGCTTTAAAGTAACAGCTAACGAAAACGCACTTGTGAAGAATAACTACAAGTCAAATACAACAAATGCAGGTGTTATCGTCGGCAACAAGGACACCTACGAGAAGAAGTTCATATCCCCGACGGCTAACGTTGAGAGTGCAGAGGGCGTTGTTTACTTCAATATCAACGGTGAAACATTCAGTGTACTCAGAGTACACGCAGGCGACGAAGTCAAGCAGCCTGAAATAGAGCTTGACGGTGACTGTAAGTTCAGCGGTTGGGTCATTCCGAACGAGATAACATTTGAGGACGGAAAGTGCATACTCGAGGCAACACTCACACAACCGGAGTACACAGTAACATGGAACATGAACGGTGAAACCAAAACGGAAAAATATCACAAGGGTGATGTTATAAGCGTTCCGAAGGTTGCAAATAAGTCGATCAGCGAAAAGTTCTCCTCTTGGGATAAGGAAGTTCCGACAACGATGCCGGCTGAAGATCTCACGTTTACCGCTCAGTACAGCAAGTGCGAGCATGAGTGGATAACAAGTGCCATGACAGTAGGTGAAGGCGACTCCGCTTTCTCACACGTTTACTGTAAAAACTGCGGTGCAAGTCCCGATAACGCTCTTTCATACAAGGTCACAGCTAAATCAGGACGTAAGACCTGCACATACGATTTCAAGCTTGTTGATGCTAAGGCAATCAAGATTGACGTTGACGGTACGATCACGATTACTTTGTCGATACCCGAAGAAATGAACGGAGCGAGAAACTTCAAGATTTACCGTACAGAGGCAGACGGCTCACAAACAGAACTTGCCTGCACAGTTGAAAGCGGCTGTGTTACATTCACAACAGACCACTTCAGCATTTACACACTTACGGCAATATATGATTGTGATATAAGCGGCAACCACGTTGACGCAAACTGCGATAAGAAGTGTGACATCTGCGAGATCGAATACGCAAATCTCGGTCACAACTATGCCGCTGTCGTAACGGCTCCGACTTGCACGCAAGACGGTTACACGACTTACACTTGTTCAAAGTGCGGACACAGTTACTCAGGAAACACCGTATCAAAGCTCGGACACAACGATGCAAACGGTGACGGCAAGTGTGATAACTGCGGTGAAACGATGCAGAATCCCACAAACAATTGTAATCACCTTTGCCACAGCAAGAACGGTTTCGTACAGTTTATCTGGAAGATAGTCAGATTCTTCTGCAAGCTGTTTAAGACGAACAAATACTGTTCCTGCGGTGCGGCACACTATTAAAACTAACGGGAGGTTCACCTGACGGTGAGCCTCTCTTTGTTATCTGCTTTTATTGACACAGTAAAAGAATTGTGTTAATATCTAATTACCTAATTATAGGAAATATGAGAAAATTTCGGAGGAATTAATCATGGACAAAAAATTAAGCACTACCGACAAAGCGTATATCGAGTTTCTTAGAGTAAGCTCAAACGTCCTTGAATTGGGATTGTATGTTTTGCTGTATAAGAAGTTTGATAACATGGAAAAGACCGTTGATGTCAGATATCAGCAAAACGGCAAGAGAACTTACCTTGATATCATCAAGAGTACAAAAAGCACAAACGAAAAACAACCGCTTATGATATATATTCACGGCGGCGGCTGGGTTTCAGGCTTAAGACAGGTCAGACGTTTCTATTGCGAGGACTGGGCTGAAAACGGATTTGTCTGTGCAAACATCGACTACGATTACGCTAACGATGCAAAACATCCGGAGCATATAAGACAGATATTCAAGGGAATCGAATACGTCTTGGATAATGCCGAAAGATACAACATCGATACCACTCGAATTGCCGTAGCAGGGGAGTCGGCAGGCGGTTACTTTGCCGCACTTGTCAGTGCCGTAACCTCACATAAAGAGCTTTATGACCTTCTCGGAATTGACTTTAAATACAAAGACAGTTTCCATGTAGACGCAAGCGTATTGCTTAGCGGCATATATGATCCCGATAGAGCTTTGAGTACAAGTTTTCCGAACGCTAAGTCGTTTGCAAAGGCGTTTTGCGGCTTATCACCGGCTCAACTCAAAACAGCAGAGGGTCAGGCAATGAAGAAAGTCCTTGCACCGGCATATTATGTTGATAAAGAGTTTCCGCCTGCATATATAATCGGCTCTAAATTAGATCCGTTAGTTGTCGAATCTTACGGTTTACATGACGATCTCGACAAAGCCGGAGTAAAGAACGAATTATATATTTGCGACGGCATAAACGGTGTACACGCAGGTTCACTTGCCTGTCATGTCGGTTCGGGTAAAGAGGCAGTCAAGATGGCAAGAAGATTTGTCAACGATGTTTTCAGAGTGAAGGCACTGACAACGGCAACGACCTGATTTCGGATAACAGAACAGCGGAAAAATTCCACTAATCTTTAAACTTTCGGTTTCTACAGCTTTTAAGTTTTAATTTCAACAACGATTTCAGCAGCAGGGCGGGAGTTCGGTACCCTTGCATTTTTCATGCAAGGGTACACGAACTCCCGCTAACGCTCCGCTTTCCCACAAAATCTCCACCCCCACTTGACAAATCCCTAACTCTATGCTATAATACTTCAAATTTGAACGATACAAAAGTGAACTAAAGGAGGGTAAAATGAATATCGACTTTTTTATTAAAAGCTCTCAAGCTTACTCAAAGCTTTGTAAACCGCTTTGCCGTGAGCTGAATATTCCGCAGACAGCTTTTGATATTCTGATGTTCCTTGCCAATAATCCGCAATACAAAACGGCAGGGGAGATAGTCGAAATACGAAAGCTTAAAGCTAATCTCGTTTCGGTAAACGTCGATAAACTCGTCAACGAAGGTTACATCACAAGAGAATCTGTTGAGGGCGACCGACGAAAGACCAAACTCGTTTGTACCGAAAAGGCAAAACCGATAATCGAAAAAGGTCGGGCATTGCAGACAGAGTTTTATGAGCTGTTTTTCAAAAATACAGATGAGCAAATGAGAAAAGTTTTCTTTGAAACGGTTGAAATGATGAACCGAAATCTTGATGAAATATTGGAGGAAGAATAATGCAAATTTTAATAACGGTAATAGTAACATTTTTCGCAGGTATGGGTGCAGGTCTCGGAACGGGCTTTGCCGGAATGAGTGCTGCGGCGGTCATAAGTCCCATGCTTATAACATTTCTTGATATGGACCCGTATATGGCGGTCGGTATCGCTCTGTCGTCAGACGTTTTGGCAAGTGCGATCTCAGCTTATACTTACGGTAAAAACAAGAATCTCGATATTAAAAACGGACTTATCATGATGGCAAGCGTGTTGACGTTCACCGTAGTCGGAAGTTATACCGCAAGCTTAGTTCCGTCAACGACAATGGGTAATTTCTCTGTATTCATGACCTTGCTTTTGGGCGTTAAATTCATCGTAAAACCCGTTATGACTACAAAAGAGGCAATGCAAAGCGTATCTGCTAAAAAGAGAGCGATTCAGTCCGTACTGTGCGGTGCATTGATAGGATTTATATGCGGCTTTATAGGTGCAGGCGGCGGAATGATGATGCTCCTTATCCTTACAAGCGTTCTCGGTTACGAACTTAAGACCGCTGTGGGTACAAGCGTTTTCATCATGACATTTACGGCTTTGACAGGTGCTGTATCACATTTTGCCATAGGCGGACAACCAGATTGGCTTGTATTCGCACTCTGCGTTATATTTACGCTTATATGGGCGCAGGTTGCGGCAGTATTCGCAAACAAAGCAAAACCCAAAACTCTCAACAGAGTTACCGGTGTTATTCTCGTTATCTTAGGTGTGGTAATTCTGGGATTTTCGTTTATAACCAAGTAAGTAAAACATTAAAAAATCAGCCGCAAATTGCATTGCAATTTGCGGCTGAACTTCTGCCTTAATAAAAGAGTTTCTTTTTGCCTTTTTTGTTTTTCGGCCATTCCTGTATTCTCGTGACATAGTCGAGATTGATTGCTTGTACGTTTCCTTCGTATTCAATCAAAAAACCGTTGTCCGACATCTGCGTGATAACACCCTTGGCGGCCGTTGTTTCGCTTGATACCGTGTAGACTATACATTCTTTTCCGATAAATTTTTGTGCTAATTCTTTCATCTTTATTGCCTCCTCACTGTTGGGATTCTTTCTTCTATTTATGATCCATGTAGTTACCTTTCGTTTTTCAATGCTTTCCCAGATAATTAAAATAAAAAGCAGTATAATTATAAACCATGTGCTGACGTTCATTTTTCTAAATCACCTCGAATTTACGTCTTTGATTATAGCCGCATTTTCCGACTTTTTCAAGACTTAACATAAACAAATCATCGCAAATATTACAAAAATCGTAAAGCTCTCTGTCGCTTTCCGATAAGCATTCACAGTCCGAATGTTTGCAAATGACGGAAATATCCGAGCTTTCCTTAATTTTCTTTATGATTTCGATTCCCTTTTTGTTTGTAGCCAAAACTCTAACATATGACGGAAGTCTTTCCTGCATTTCTTTGGTTATTCCCAAATATGCACATAATATGATGCGTCTTATTTTTGCGTTTGTGTACCGCTTGGTTTTGACCGACGATAAAATTTCTTCAACGCTTGCCGAGTTTACGACAGAATCTCTTATCCTGAACTCCAATCCCTCGTTGACGTCTGCGATTTGTGATATTTGTGATGCCGATAAGGTTCTGAGCTTTGACAACATTGCAATTTCAAGCTTTTTCATGTCCGAGATGTTCGTAACGCTTTCCGGTAAGAACCTTTCACAGCTGTCACCGTTTTTCAGCCTTTCTCTTATTGCCGATGCCGATAAAAAGCCGTCCTTTTCGTCTCTTTCGTCGTGGTACGCTCCGACCCGTTCTATTCTGACAGGCTCTATCTCGCTTTTAAGCGACCGAAGCTGCCGAATATATTCTATCGCAAGGACATTGTTTGCGCCTTTAAAAACTGCACTTTCGGTCGCACTTGCAACCGCATCGGGATAAGACATGCCTAAATCCAGCAAGGACTTTATCTTAAGGCGGATATCTTCCCTTTCGCATTCATTCAGTGCGTACATAATATCAGAAAGAGTATCTTCCGCACCGAAAAACAGCTTGTCAACACAGCCGAGTGCATTCAAAATTCCGACACTGCCCCGTGCGAACGTTTCCGCAGTCGCAACGCAGTAGGGGACAGGCAATTCTATAACAAGATCGGCACCGTTTTTTACCGCAGCTTCGGCTCTTGCATATTTGTCGCAAACGGCAATCTCGCCTCGCTGAACAAAATTTCCGCTCATTATACAAACTATACCGTCAGCACCCGATGAACGCATACTTTCGAGAAAATATTTGTGACCGCTGTGGAACGGATTAAATTCGCAAACTGCACCGCTGACTGTCATAAAAAAACAAATCCTTTCAAAAATATTAAAAATTATCTTGCAATACCGCTTAACATTTATTATAATAAAATAGTTAAGTTTTTTCAATAAGTAAATCTATTTTCGGAGGATAAATAAATGAAAATTCTTGTTATCAACGCAGGCAGTTCATCTCTTAAATATCAGCTTATTGATATGTCAAACGACGAATTACTTGCAAAAGGCATTTGCGAACAGATCGGTGACGACAACGCAACATTCACACATAAAGTGCCGTCAGACGAGAGCAAAAACATCAAGAGCCTGCCCAGACTTATGGCAGACCACAGCGAGGCTATCAAGCTCGTTCTCGATACGCTCGTAAGCGACGATCACGGTGTTATTTCTTCAACCGATGAGATCGGTGCTGTAGGACACAGAGTTCTCCACGGAGCTGAAAAGTTCTCGGGTTCTGTTCTTATAACAGATGAAGTTAAAAAGACTATCGACGAGTGCAAGAAGTTCGGACCTCTCCATAACCCCGCTAACCTTAAGGGTATCGAGGCTTGCGAGAAGATAATGTCCGTTCCGCAGGTAGCTGTATTTGACACAGGTTTCCACCAGACCATGCCCGACTATGCTTATATGTACGCATTACCGTATGAGCTTTATGAAAAAGACGGTATTCGCCGCTACGGTTTCCACGGTACAAGCCACCGTTATGTCAGCCTCAGAGCGATTAATATGCTCGGAGGAAAAGCCGAGGGTACAAAGATCGTCACTTGCCATCTCGGTAACGGCTCATCAATTTCTGCGGTTATGGACGGAAAGTGCTTTGACACAACAATGGGACTTACTCCCCTTGAAGGCATAATGATGGGTACACGTTGCGGTTCTATCGACCCTGCTATCGTACCGACAATTATGAAAGAGCATAATCTCACTCCCGATGAAGTTGATACGCTCATGAACAAAAAGAGCGGTATGCTCGGACTTACAGGTACAAGCGACAACAGAACTATCGAAAAGAGAGCAAAAGAGGGCGATGCGAGAGCAAAGCTTGTTGAGTCTATGCTCTGCCACCAGCTTACAAAGTACATAGGCGGTTTTGCCGCAGCAATGGGCGGAATAGACGCTGTTGTATTCACAGGCGGTATCGGTGAAAACAATCCGCAATACAGAACAAGAGTAGCCGAAAAGCTTGAATTCCTCGGCACAAAGATCGATGAAGAAAAGAACAAGCTCAGAGGCGAAGAAGTTGACATTTCGACTCCCGATTCAAAGCTTAAGATGTTTGTAATTCCCACGAACGAAGAGCTTATGATAGCAAAGGATACATACGAAATAGTCACAAGCTTATAATTAAGTCACAAAAATAAGTGTATGTATGCGTGGGTGAGAGCCTACACATACATACACTTTTTATTATAATTGCGTTTATACTGTTTGATGCCGCTGTAAACAAAAATAAGGACTGCCTAAGCAGTCCTTACGGTTGGTGATCCATCGGGGATTCGAACCCCGGACACCTTGATTAAAAGTCAAGTGCT
>CAYWDD010000064.1:0-2424 GCA_964456935.1 uncultured Faecalibacterium sp.
AAAGCCGAATCCAACGCCCAGAACACCTTGACTATTCTGAGTGTTGCCTGTGACACGGGTTCTGATATGTCACCGCCGGGAGGTGATACCGCTCCTATGACGGAAAGCGTTCCCTCTCTCGGATTTTGACCGAGTGAAAGAACACGTCCTGCCCTTTCATAAAACTGTGCCAACCTACTTGAAAGATACGCAGGGTATCCCTCTTCACCAGGCATTTCTTCAAGACGACCCGACATCTCACGAAGAGCCTCTGCCCATCTTGAAGTCGAATCCGCCATAAGTGCCACCGAGTACCCCATATCTCTGAAATATTCGGCTATCGTTATTCCGGTATAAACCGATGCTTCACGGGCGGCAACAGGCATATCGGAGGTGTTAGCTATCAAGACGGTTCTTTCCATAAGCGACCGACCGTTCTTAGGGTCAATAAGCTGCGGAAACTCATTTAACACGTCTGTCATTTCGTTTCCACGCTCACCGCAACCTATATAGACCACTATATCCGCCTCCGACCACTTTGCAAGTTGGTGCTGTGTGACAGTTTTTCCGCTGCCGAAAGGTCCGGGAATTGCCGCAACACCACCCTGTGCTATCGGGAAAAGGCAGTCTATGACTCTTTGACCTGTTATAAGCGGTTTTACAGGTGACAGCTTTTCGGTATAAGGTCTTGCTTTTCTGACCTGCCATTTTTGCATGAGCGTTAAGTTTTTCTCCCCCGTATCCGTCAAAAGCACGCAAACCGTATCAGTAACGGAAAACTCGCCCGACTCGATTTTCTTTACTTTTCCGCTGACGTTCGGCGGAATCATTATTTTATGCACGACCGCCCGAGTTTCCTCAACCGTTCCTATTATATCCCCCGCTTCAACTGTATCTCCGACCTTGACACACTTTACGAATGTCCACTTTTCATCTCTTTTAAGAGCCGTGACCTTTGCACCCTTGACAAGACCGTTACCGTATTTTTGCATTATGGAGTCAAGCGGTCTTTGTATGCCATCGAATATGCTCCCTATAAGTCCCGGACCGAGTTCTACACTCATGGGTTCTCCTGTCGATTCGACTTTTTCCCCTGTTTTAAGTCCCGATGTTTCTTCGTACACTTGGATTGACGCTTTATCGGAGTGCATTTCGATTATTTCGCCTATAAGCTCCTGCGAGCTGACTTTTACGACATCAAACATATTCGCATCTTTCATGCCCTCCGCTATAACAAGAGGTCCTGAAACTTTTACTATTCTGCCTTCACTCATAATGTACCTCTTTTCGTATCACAAAATATTAGAGCCTGCCGCCCTTTCAACAGATTCGTAAAGCTGACGTAAGCCGACACCTGTGTTGCCCGATATTCCGAGTATCGGTATCAGCACAGGTAAGGTTTCGTGTCTTAGACGTGTAACAGTGTCGCTTATTTGAGAAAATATCTTTTCCGTGACATATATGACGGCATAGTTTTCTTTTACAAGCTGTGAAATAATCTTTTGCGCATCGCTTTTTTCGTTTACTTCAAAGCTGTCTATTCCGAGAGCCGAGAATCCCATTATGCTTTGTTTGTCGCCTATCACCGCAGTCTTATACATATGTTTTCCTAAGCCTTTCTCTTATATTTTCGGGTTTTACCGAGTGCTTTTTACAGATGAAAATTATCCTTAAATTTTTGATATCCGTAAGTTTTGCGTAGTAGTACGACAAAATCGGATCTATCGAAAAGTCCCGAGCCTTGTCTTTCATTATTTCGCTTATTTTGTCGTCAATGAACTTTTCAAATTCTATCGGTGACGCCTTGATCTTACTTGCCGCTTTCGAGTACACCGAGGTTTCAAGAAAGCTTAAAAGTGCCTGCTCACCCCTTGAGCTTTCAGATGCAAGTGAGTAAATGTCAAGGCTTTGAGTTTGGCAAAGAGAGTCAAGCAAAAAGCTTTCACTCTTTCCGCTTAGAGAACAAGAATACGCTGTCTTGATATTCGTCATATTTATGAAAAACTCGGTGCATTCACGAAACATCTCGCTGTCGCTTTCTTCACCGAGGCTTTTAAGCGTTTTCAAAGTTTCCCTGTCAACGTATGAGTCAAATAGCTGTCCGTTTTTTGTTTCAGTTAAAACAGAATATCCTCTTTCTGCTGTTTCGCCTATATAACTCGGCATATCGTAAAAGCGTTTGTCTCTTATGCTTTCATAAAAGTTTTGAGTGTCTATGACAGTCGGAAAAAGGTAAAGTCTTTCGGGTCTTTTGCCTGTTACCAACGATTTTAAAGCCGCTTTTAAATTGTGAAAATCATTCATTACGGTAAGGCTTTTGATTTCGGTGCTGTTTTGTGCAAGAGAATTGACTTCTTGCCATGCGGTAAGCTTTTGCTCTTTGAAGATATCCTCTGCACTTTTATTTTCTCCGCTTAACGGGAACACGGACAAAATTTCTCTTTC
>CAYWDD010000064.1:2524-7663 GCA_964456935.1 uncultured Faecalibacterium sp.
CCTCTGCACTTTTATTTTCTCCGCTTAACGGGAACACGGACAAAATTTCTCTTTCATTTTTTGCACTTATCAACTGTTCAAGCATATCTCTCGATAAAAGTCCGTTTTCAAGCTCTCTTATCCTCGACACCGCAAAGGTAAAGTCTTTCACTTTAGCTTTCCCCTTTCAAAAACAGTATTTTTGCCGCCTCGTCACGAATGATATCTCTTTTCTCTTTCACCAAAGCATCTAAAGAGCAGTTTTCTTCAATATCGCCATAGCTTAGAATAAATCCGCCTTTTATGTCGGCAGTTTTTTCAGATAAGTTAAGCTCTTCGATAAACTTTTCGGGCAGACGATTTTTATCCCTTTCGTTAAAGATTATTGTCGCACCGCTGAAATTCGGCTTAGATGATACCAACTTGTACAGTAAAGAAAAGTATTTCTCGCTTTCAATTGATTCGAGCTTTTCGATTGCGGTTTGTAAAGCCTTGTCGATAAGCTTGGATTTTAAAGCTAAGACTTCCTCGGAAGAATTAAGCTTTGCCGTCAAAAGAGCGTTTTCGATATTGAAATCCGCTTTCTTCTCGGCTTTCGATATTATCTCGTCATACTCACGTTTTGTTTTTTCTTCGTATTCGTCGGATATTTCCTTTGCTTTAGTTTCATATTTTAAGATTGTCTTTTCTGCTTTTTCCTCACCGCTTTGACCTATGGTTTCCAAAATCTTGTCAAGACCTGTCATGCTATCACTCTTTCGTCAAATCGAAACGTTATATATTATCAATATGGAAATCAAAAGTGCAAGTATAGCGTAAGTTTCCACCATTGCCGACATGATTATTCCCTTGCCGCTTTGGTCGGGCTTTTTTGCGACTATGCCGACGCCTGCCGCAGCGGCTCTGCCTTGAGCTATAGCCGAGAAAAGACCGACAAGCCCCATGGGAAGTCCTGCCGCAAAGAGCATAAGTCCCTGTGCTGTGGTTATCTGTGTCGGTGTGCCGCCTATTATTCCGACTCTGTTTAAAAGGAGAACCGCAGTCAAAAGTCCGTAGAGTCCCTGTGTACCGGGTAAAAGCTGTAAGACAAGAACCTTGCTGAACTTTGACGGATCGACCGATACTACTCCCGCTGCCGCCTGACCGACGATCCCGACACCTCTTGCAGAGCCTATGCCCGACAGCAACGCTGCTGTTGCCGCCCCCAAAATCGCCAGTGCCAAACCTAAATCATTCATTTCTATTTTCCTCCGTATACTTAATGTATTTTGTATTCATCGCAAACGGCTCAAACTTTTTGCCGCCGCCCTCGTAAAACTTTGAAAATAACTCAACAAACTGAAGTCTGTCTGTGTGAACGTATGCACCCAAGAGATTTATAGCTAAATTTGCGGTGTGACCGAAAATGAAAACAAAAGTAAACATTAAAGCTTTAATAAAGATATTGCTCGGCATTGTGCCTATCAGATTTATCACACTTGCTATACTGCCTGTGGCTAAACCCAATGCAAGTAGTCTTGAATAAGACAGAATATCGCTCAAATATCCTGTTGCGGTGTTGTAAAGTCCGTAAAACCCACCGAAGAAACGAGGGATTATATTCTTTGAATTTCTCCCCGAAGTCAACACTATCAGTACCGCACCGACTATAGCCGAATATTTTCCGACAGTCATAAATTGTGCGGGAACGTCTATCAATATTCCTGCCGCAAGAGGTGAAACACCCAAAACGGTCAGATATATCGGAACGACATCAAACACCGCATCTGACTTTTTGCCGTTCTTCCAAAGGATATAGAAGTGTACCGCAAGTCCCCAAAACAGATGAGCTATACCCAAAGCGAAAGAGAAAACCAAAAGCTTTATCGGATCATCAAGAGGTTCAAACCACAGCGCAAGTGAGCCTATGTCTTTGCCGAAAAATTGTTTTGCCACAGTTTGGGGAAAATCTCCGAACCAGCTGCCGAAAAGACTGCCCCAAAACACTGTCGATATTCCGCTGTAACGGAACATTTCCATTGTCTTTCTCATTTTTGTATCGAGATTAGTTTTCCTAAGCACGATTGATGTCAAAATCAGCATAACCACACCGTAGCCTGCATCGGAGAGCATCATTCCGAAAAACAGATAGTAGAAAAACGACATCACGCTTGTAGGGTCTATGTCGTGCCTATTCGGGAGAGCATACATTTCCGTTATGCTTTCGACAGGCGACGAAAATTTACTGTTTTCAAGCAGCACCGGTATGTCGTCAAGACTGTCGGGGTCTGTCAAGGTTATCACCGCAGAGTAGCGGCTTTTTATCTCATTTGATACACTATCGGCATATTTTTCGGGTATATATCCCGTCAGCACAAAGGTCGTTTGCGTCATTGCAAGGTCGTTTAAAGCTTTATATTTATCGCTTTTTACGTTGAGATAATCTATCATAAATTCGATGTTTTCACGCTGCAAATGAAAATCCGATATCGACTTTTCGCAATGTGATATTTCTTCCTCGAGCCTTTCTTTTCTCTCATCATTTTGCGAAATGACGGAAGAAACACTTTCACCTTTCAGTCTTTCTATCGGCAAAAAGCCTCCGTGCCTCAAGACTGTGTATGTGGCTTCTCTGTCGCTGTTAAGACAGATGACGACGATGTTCGTCTGTTCCTTGACGGAAGATATTGTTTCGATATATGCCGATGCTTTCAGCTTATCTATGATATAGTCGAGATTTTTTCTGTTGCCGACCGTTCCGATAAAGCAAGACGTTTCCTCTGTACCTTTAAAGTCGGGAGGAACATCTAAGTTTTCCCAGCTTTTCAGCTCCGCATTTTTGACTTCGATGCGTGAAATTTCATTCTTGCAGTTGTTTATCCTGCTTTCATATTCTAAAATTTCATGACAGACTGCAAGTGAACTTTCAAAAAGTTCAGTTTTCTTTTCAAACTCGTTACCGTCATATTCACGTTTTCCCGAAAAGGCAGCTGTTATCGGAGTTTTAAACTGTGTTTTTTCGTTCAGTACGCTAAGTGCCTGCTTTGCCGAATCTCGACTTTTTTCAAAACGGTTTATGAAGGTGTGCGTATCGAGATTTATAAGGTCGTCACCGCTTGTCCGTCTTATCTCTACCATTCCTCTTAACTGTAAAAGTTCGATGATTTTTTTGCTGTCGGTGAGCAAAGCGACAAGCTCGATTTTTTTCATTTTAAGTTTTGCCGTAAAATCACCCTCCGTCTGTTACTGCGAAAATGATGTCGATTATCCTTTCTGCGGCATTCTCGATTTGCTTTTCGGCATCGCTTTCTATTCTCTTTAGCACTTCCCTGTTTTTCTCTTTTTCCAAAACGATTATACTTTCGGCTTTTTTTAAACTTTCCGATGTGATTTGCTCCGATATTGAATTTGCCTTTTCGAGTAAAGCTTTTCTCTTTTCTTCGCTTTCATTTACTGTTTTTATTATCATTTCTTCGCCCTTCTTAACGGCTTTTTCGAGTTTTTCGCTGTTTTCTCTTTCTTTGTCGAGTATTGTTTTTACAGTTTCGGATACCATGCCTTTCCTCCGATCGTATATACAAAAATTTAAGGAGCTGTCCGAACAGACAGCTCCTTTTAGTATTCACTTTTAAGCCGACAGGCATTTCAAAAGCGTTTGTCCGGATATATCGAAAACTGTTGGATTTTCAAATTTGATATTCCGTAACATTAGCTTTCAGCAGCCGCACAATTCGGCTATGGCTTTTATAATGGTTTTCACTGCTTTTACTATCAAAATGTCGTCCGCTCCGTCCTCTACAAGGTCGTCTATTGCGATTGCACTTATTCTGTCCATCGGACTTATACAGCGGTTAATTGATGATACGCTGTATTCAGTAGAGGGTGCTTCGGTCATGATAAGAAGATGATCTGAACAAATTTCAACTTCCTCCGTCATAGGCGGCAACGTGAACTTATTTACAAGCGATGTATTAACTTTCTCCGTGAAGTCTGCCACCTCGTACACTCTGATGTATGACGAACGATTTCTTCCGTATGAGGACGAAGTGATGAGATAAGTTTTACCGTTTCTTTCGGTAAATGTCGCACCCTGACACTTCTTAGGCACTGTCGCAGTGCATTTAAGATTGAGCGTCATTTTGTCTTTGTCAAGTTCAAAGCCTTGCAATGTTGCCTCGTTTTCCTTGTCGTAAAGTCCGACCCAGATTTTTCCGTCATAGTAGGTTATAAACGATGCCGTTGTCAAGCACTTGACTTTCTTATAATATCCCAAGCTGTAAACCTCGTGTTTTGCGGCTTCTTCGATATCGGAAAGCTTTATTGCACCTATTTCTTTCTTCGTACTTCTTGCGACCCAGACATATTCTCCGTCAAAGGTTATTCCGCCGACGTGATTTTTATCGGGCAAGACTATCGTTGACAGAAGTTCACGGTTTTTGGGATCGGTGTTCGACATGACGTATATGACCGAGTTATGCTCTTTTTCAAAATCGTATGCCGTGACAAGGAGATAGTCGCCTGCTACACACAAGCCTTGCGGTATCATGTTATTTGCAAAATCGTTTTCACCGAATTTTGTACACTCAACTCCCGGCACAGGCGTAGTCGAATACTCCGAATCATAGAGTTTTCTGTAGTCGGGGTAAGCAAGTCTTACGGCTTTCTGCTTTGAGTCAAATCTGAAAGAAAAGGACGTTGCGTTATCGGTTGCAAATGCCGTAACAGACAGTGACATAAGCATACATATTAATAGTATAACGGATATGACTTTAGATGTTTTCTTTTTCATTTGAAGTTCCTCCCTTAGTTGATGCTTATATTATACAAGTTTTGGGAGGATTTGTAAATAGTGAGTTTAGAGCGGGTGGGGTAAACTAGATGCTAGATTTCAGACGCTAGATGCTAGATATTCTGACTTTTTAAATTGTAAATAGTGGGAAATCGTTACTATAGGCTGCAATGAAATCACAGTGTTTTTTAACTGTAAAAAGCCGCAAGCCAACTTTGCCACTTAGTGCTTGTGAACATTATAAGCAAAAGTGCCTCTTCAATCTACTTTTTGTGTCCTACTTCCCATACCCTACAACCTATTACGCTTTATCTTTCGGCTTTGCTATGACGGAAAGGATAAGACCCAGCACGACGGCTACAGTGATGCCTGCCGACGTTGACGTTAAGCCA